>JAJBTL010000437.1:0-1007 GCA_020860865.1 Planctomycetota bacterium
ACCGCCGCCGCGAGGGGCGAGGCAGTCCTGCCGCCTCAGGTTCGGCGCGTTCCAGTACGACGCCCTGGTGTCGCCGGCCCGGTGGTTCGTCAGGGTGAGGTTATCGATGCTGACGAGGGGGCTGTCCTTCGGGAGCGGTTCCGTATCGAAGACGTCGATGGCGGCGCCCTGGATGACCTTGTTCCGGAGGGCCGCTATCATGGCGTCGGTGTCTACGAGGCCGGACCGGGCGCCGTTGATGAAATAGGCGGACGGCTTCATCATGGCGAACTGGCGCTCGCCGATCATTTTGGCCGTGTCCTTCGTTAGCCTGACGTGGACGGTGATGACGTCGGCTTCACGAAGAAGATCGTCCAGCGTCTTCGGCGTATAGCCGTCGGCGGCGATGACGTCGTCCGGGACAAACGGATCGGAAATGAGAATTTCCGTCTCGAACGAGCGAAGATTTTCCGCCACCAGCCTGCCGTTCGACCCGTAGCCGATGATGCCTCCCTTGTGCTCGTTCAGTTCCGGGATAAATGCGGAATTCGGGTAATACTCCTGCCAGACGCCGTTTTTCAGGGCGTGGTGCGATCGGGCGATGTTCCGGGTCTCGGCGAGGATAAGGCCGATTGTGTACTCGGCCACCGCCGCCGCGTTGTGGTGCGGCGTGTGGAAGACGGGAATGCCCCGCTCGGTGGCGGCGGCGATGTCGATGTTTTCAAGGCCGCCACGGGCGGACAGGATGTACTTGAGATTTTTGGCGGAGGCGATGACTTCCTTGTTCACCGGACAGATGTGCACGGCCAAAACCTCGGCGTCGGCGACGAGGCCGTAGAGGTCGTCCGGAGCCGGAACGCCGGACGGGCCGTGTTCCTCAAGGAGACGCCAGACATTCCGGATGTCGGCGCGGGTTTCGCATTTGAAATCGGTTTTTTGATATGATTCCACATACTTCTCGACCCCGTCCCCGTGATAGACCTTTTCCAGAATTTCGGTGGGAAGAAGAAAATCTCCGACAACGACAC
>JAJBTL010000437.1:1017-4365 GCA_020860865.1 Planctomycetota bacterium
GCTAAGAGCTAAAAATCTTTTCGTACATAGCTTGAACGAACCGTTCGAGACACGTTTAACCGGCCCGACTCAGCCAAGCCGCTTGACCGCCTCCTCGAGCGTCATGCCGTCTTCGGGAATAAAGCGTTTCCAGTACGCCATCGTTTCCTTGAGATCGAGAAGCAGTTCATGCGGGTACTGGGTATTGGCGATGAAGATTTCAAACGCCAACGTTATCCGATCCGTCCGGGGCGGCATGCCGGCCGGTTCCGGCCGGGCATAGCCTTCGGCCAAGGCTTTGAGAAGACGCTCGCCGGTGATAATGCCCTTGGCGTTTGTCTCTTCCGTGAACGGCGCGTGGTGTGACGCGACGCCGTCCGTCTGCTGCATGTGGACAATCGGCGAATACGGTCCGAGCGCGGTCAGCCAGGCGTAGGGGTCGCTGTCTTCCGTCTCGGAGAACATGTAGGGGAAATCTTCCAGATAGGAAAACAGGTCATCGACAAAGGCGTCGTCGCCGGCGGCCGGCCGGGCGGCCTGGGCGTAGAGTTTTTCCCATGCCGGTATCGGGCCGACCCACAGTCCGGCCCGGCGCCGGCCGGAACGGAGCGCCTGGAGCGCGTCGACAATCCGCGCCCGCGTCGGCTTCCGGTAGCGAACCTGCCCGACCATGTGGCCGACATCGACGGCGGTATAAAACGGATTGCCGCCACGGGAATAGACACCGCTGAGAAACTCGCGCGTCCCGGCGATGGTCCACGGCGTCTGGTATGGCGCGTACATCTGTTCACAACAGAGGGAGACGCCGCCGTGTTCCCGGGCATAGGCGGCCAGTTCCGCGTATTGGTCGAGGACGGAATCCATCCGTGCCGCGTAAGCGGCGGGCGATTGCAGATCATCCTCATGGACGGCGTGGAAAGAAAAACCGATATCGGCCTGGAGGCGTTCGGCCTGACGGATAAGCGGTTTGAACCAGCGGTTCTTGATGGTGTCCCTGACGCGCGGGTCGGGATGGGCGAGGCCGGCGGTGCGGTAGGTCTGGTAGCCGGTGAAGAAACTGCGGACGCGCATGCCGAGGCGATCGGCGTTCGATTCCACCTCACCGACCCAGTCGTCCATATAACCGTCCGGGGCAAAGAGCGGGTCGTATTCGTTGTCCGTACTTGCTTCGACGCTGTCCGCGCCGAGTTCCTTGATGACCGGCAGCCACTGCCCGGGGGTTATCCAACGTTTGACAGCGAAGCAATTGTCCATGGCCAAATACAAGCGGGGCGATGTCATGTGAAAGTTTCTCCGAAAAGATATGCCGGTCCGGTGCGCCGTGCCATTTAAAGAAAGAGAGTCGGATGCTAAACTTCGGTTTGAGACGATTCTTAGAATTCGGGCGGACGGCGTTTTCACCGCCCGCCCGAGCGGAAGGGAATGTCCCGGCGCGATTCTTTACAAGAATGCACGCTCCGGGAGGGACGACGGATTTACTGCCAGTCGTTCTTCAGGACGAGCTTGATCGGGGTCGCAATCCGCTTTTCCGGCTTCTTACCTTCGAGGGCCTGGATGGACGCTTCGATGGCGGCGTAGCCCATGAGGTACGGCTTCTGGGCGATGGTGCCGGTGAGGGCGCCGTCCCGAACCGCCTCGAGCGCTTCCGGCACGCCGTCGTTGCCGACGAGAAGGAGGGTCTTGTCCTGGCCGGCGCGGTCGAGGTTGTCGCTTGTCAGAATGGTGTAGCCGAGGTCGGTGGCTGCCTGCATGGCACCGAGAACCATGGTGTCGTTGTTGCAATAGATGCCCCGGACATTCGGATTGGCGCGGAGAATACTGGTCGTCACTTCGAGGGCCTGGAGCCGGTCCCACTTGGCGGTCTGGCTGGCGACGAGCTTGAGGTTCGGCAGCTTTTTCGATTCTTCCGTGAAGCCGTTTGTCCGGTCGATGGCGCAGGTGTCGCCGGGGTTGCCTTCGATAACGGCGACTTCGGCATTCTGTCCGCCGAACTTCTCGCTCATGAAGCGGGCGGCGAGGACGCCGGCGTCGTAGTTGTTCGAGCCGATAAAGGCGGTGAGGGTTATGCCGTTCGCCAGAGCGTCCTTTTCGAGAATTTCCGCAGTGTCGATGTTGATGATGGTAATGCCGGCGTCGGACGCTTTCTTCAGACTCGGCAGCAGGTTTTGTTCGGTGATGGGGGAGACGGCGATGGCGTCGAAGCGCCGTTCAATCACGGTGTCCAGGATGTTCGCCTGGTCCATGACGTCCTGTTCCGACTGGACGGCGAAGACATTGCCGTTGACGCCGTAGTGCTTGGCGGCGGCTTCGAAACCTTCCTTGTTCTTCACCCAGTGCGCGTTCATGAAGGTGCGGGTGATGTTGGCGATATTGTACTGTTTGGACGGTTTGGGGACGTTCTGGAGATAGGCCCCGTTCTTCAGGCCGGACGCGTCCTCGAGGAACTCGACCTTGCCGTCAGCGGCCAGAATGGCCTGACCGATCAGCGCGAATCCGAACATTGCCACTACGAGAAACTTCTTCATGGGTGATCCTCCGTTGATTCTAAACTCCCGAAAAGCCGCCCAGGTGCGGCTGTTACATATTCCATAAATCACTGAGTGACGCTGTCCAACATGGTTGTAGAAGTTCTATTTTCGAATAATTTCCTTCTATTTTTCCTTGCCGAATGAATCGAGGAGCATGGCGGCGATGATGATGAGGCCGATGACGGCGATTTTGTAGTAGGTCGGCACATTGAGAAGGGTGAGGCCGTTATTGATGGCGCTCAAGAGAATGGCGCCGATGAGGGTGCCCCGGATGCGGCTGTCGCCGCCGGCCATGGAGGTGCCGCCGAGGACGACGGCGGCGATGGCGTCCAGTTCGGCGCCGCCGCCGATGGTGGGTTCGGCCGCGCTCAGGCGGGCCGTCGCCAGGATGCCGCCGCCAATGGCACTCAGGAGTCCGGAATAGACATAGGCCATGATTATCATGCGGTTCACATTGATGCCGGTGAGGCGGGCCGCTTCCCGGTTGTTCCCGATGGCGGTGAGGTAGCGGCCAAACACCTGGAAGCGGAATATGAACCAGGAGAGAATAAAGATTCCAAGCAGAATAATGACCGGCATCGGAATGATGGACAGGATGACGCCGCCGCCAATGAACCGGAAGTCGGCCGGCAAACCGTAGACGGTATATCCGCCGGTGATGATGAGGGCGATGCCCCGGTAGACGTTCATGGTGCCGAGGGTGGCGATGAACGGCTGGAGCCGGCCCTTCGTTACGAGAACGCCGGACAGGCAGCCGCAGAGGCAGCCGACGATGACGCAGGCGAAAAGGGCGATGGGCCACGGCAGGCCGGCCTTCATGAGAAGGGCGGCGACGACGCCA
>JAJBTL010000022.1 GCA_020860865.1 Planctomycetota bacterium
GCACTTTCGAGCCCAAGCGGGGCCAGGACCGTCACCCGTAAAAACGACAGTCCTTCCATCGCCTCAAAGAGTTCGCCCCGGGCGATTTTTCCGGCCAGGTAATGGACCCATATCCAGAACCGGTCCTCCAGCCACTGCCGGTCCGGCGGCGGATAGGCGCCGACACGCTCCCGGAGGACCGCTTCCAGGCGGCCGTCCCGGGCCCAGACGACGCCCGGATTGTCCACGACCGGCAGCGCATCGGGGAGCGGGAGGAACTTCAGGTCGACGTGCAGGACCGGATTGTCGTAGAGGCAGATGAGGAGCCTCGGTTCGCCCACGTGTTCCCCGGTGAACGCTCCGGCAAGGGTGCCCATGGCGGCGGCGAGACGGTGGCGGTCCGCCATTACGGACGGGTGGGCCTCCGGTTCGACAGCGACGACGAGGTCGACGTCGCTGAACTCGTCCGCGCCGCCTTCGGCCAGCGATCCGGCCACGGCGATACCGGCGATGCGTTTGTCCCGGCCCAGGACCGTGACGGCCTGTTCGAGAAATTCGCGGTGCGCCGGCGGCATGGTTGTCGCGTTCGGGATATTCATTACCGTCCTTGTTCGTGTGCTTGTTCGACGTCTGTTGGAAAGTATATGGTACATGTCTGTTGCGGGCTGGTGAAGAGGAAAGACGAAATTCGGATTGTATTCACTTGTGGCCGTCGCCCCGACGATCCGTAACCGTTGTCCCCGACGGAACGCTGGTTCCTTGCATCGGCACCACCGTTTATGGTACCATCGGCCCCGGACGCGCCAGCGTCCGAACCGAACGTCCCGCCTGGCTGAAAGGATTCAACCCATGGATACCGTTTTCACCCGCATCACCGCCGTTCGCCTGCCCGAGAACCTCCAGGCCGGTCCGGACGGCTTCCTGCCCGAGGGGGATCTGTTTATCGACGCGGACGGAAGTATCCCGTTTCCGCAGTGCATCGTCCGGGACAACCACGGAAGCGAAACGCTTCTCCTGAAAAATGACGCCATCCGGGAAGACAGTCCCGGCGTCTACCGCGTCCATATTCCTGCCAACAAACTCCGGGCCGGAACCTATCACGTCCAGGCCGAGGGCTGCCAGACCGCAAACCTGGCGGAAGCGCGGCCGGAGAACTGGATTAAATTCTTTGTCGACATGACGGTCCAGCCCGCGCCGGCCGGGACGGCGGCGGCGTCGTCCGGTCAGGGGGCGAACGGGCCGGTTGTGGAAGTCGGCCGGTCGGCTCCGGCCGCCGGAGATTCGTCCGGCATGCGGAAGTTGTATTTCGGCATCCACAAGCACATGCACCAACCCTACTACCGCGCCGCCGACACCTCATTCTGGGACGGCGGCAACGACGAGATCTTTTCTACCCGGGCCGGGGCCTACCGGTCCTTCATCAATATGGCGGCCCAGCAGTACCAGGCGTTGCCGTATGCCGGGTTGTCCATGAGCTGGTCCGGAACCCTTCTCGAACAGCTTGAACGGGCCAGCCGGGAAGGCCTGGCCCACGGCGCCTTCGGCGGCGACTGGAAAGCCGACCTCGCCGCCGCCCATTTGAAAACCGTCGGCGGCCATCCCCGCGCGGCGTTTTCGGCGTTCGGGTTTTTCCATCCGCTTATGCCCCTTATCCCGGCGCGGAACATCAAGGCGCAGATTCTTCGGCACCGGGACTATGTCGAACGCGAGTTCGGCATTCCCGCCGCCCGCGTCCTGTTTCCCCCGGAGACCGCCTTTCATGTACGGATGATCCCGGCCCTGGTCGAGGCCGGTATCGAGGCGGTGATTTACGATTCCATCCACCGCTACCGCTCGTGCAGGGACTATCCCTACGCCGGCCGGGAGGAAGGCATGCTGCCGCCGAACGCGGCGGATCAGGAAAACCCGGCGGTGACGGACTGGCTCCAGTTGAATAACGTCTGGGCCGGATCGAAAATCGCTCCGAGCCTGCTCCGGCCCGAGTACATCAAGTACACGGACGTCGACGGCACCGTCACCACCATCCTTGGCGTTCCGGCCGAACGCTATGTCGGGAACGAGGACGCCCGGGGCGGCTTCGGGGCACTGTCTACCCTGACGTTCTTGGCCAGATTCTCACCGGCCTTGAATCGTCCGGCCTCTACGACCCGGCCCACCCGCCGTTTTTCCTCCTCCATTCGGACGGCGACAACTACGGCGGCGGCACCGATTCGTACTACGGATCGAACACCGGCGCCATGGTCGAATGGCTGAAGTCGGACCCGCGGTTCGAATTCACCACCGTCATGGATTATTTGGACCGGTTCCCGGCCGATCCGGCGAACGCCGTCCATGTCGAGCCCGGTTCCTGGTCCGGGGCGGACAACGGCGATCCGCAGTTTATGAAATGGTTCTCCGGCTACAACAATCCGTATTCCCCCGACCTCAATTCCTGGGCCGTCCTGACCGCGCTCCAGAACGCAGTGCATTCGTTCCTCGACGCCGGCGGCGACAGCGGCCGGGCCGAGGCGGCGGAACGGCTCATGCTCACGGCGGAGACGAGCTGTTACTGGTACTGGACCGGGCAGGAGATTTGGGACACGCAGGTCACCGCCGCCGCCAACGCGGCCCTGGGGATTATCGAAAACGACCTGAACGCCATTGTCGCGGCGAACCGGGACACGACGGCGCCGACCATTTTCCCGCCGTGGATCACGCCGGAAAATCCGGGCGGCAAGACCTGGGGACAGGGCAATCTGGCCGACGCCGGACCGGTCGGGACGGTGCATACTTTCGTGTACGACGTGTCCGGCCTGGAGTCGGTCAGGCTGTTTCTCCGGACCGACTCCGGCGCCGGACCGGAACGGGAAATCCCCCTCGTCGATAAGGGTCCGTATCCGAGCGGCACTGGAGCGCGGGCGGTCGCCACCCTGTTCGAGGCGGATTTGCCGACCGGGCTTGGCGACGTCCGCTACTGGATTGAAGCGGTGGACAAGCGGGGCAATGTCGCGCGGGGCGCTCTGGAACGGGTATTCCTGGCTTGACCGGTTGTTTCCGGTACGCTTCCGGGCAGTCATAGACGTTTTGGCGGTGACGGTTCCGAATTGACGCCGCGCCGGCGGTGGGTACACTCGGACAGTTCCGTTCGTTCAAACCAATCATTCTTTATGTAAACGACATTGTCGTCTCTTCGCGGTTTTGCTGGTCTTTTCGCCCACCGTGGCGACGTAATGAGGGGAAATTGCATGGCAGTAATAATGAAGCGCCTGTTGTTGTATTGGGTCATCGCCACCGTGTACTGCCTGTACACAGCCGAACCATACGATCCGGAACTCGGCCTTATGGGCGTTATCCAATCGGAACAAATGTACGGCATTCTGGCCCAAGCGTTTTACTATGCCGCCATCGTCATGGCGGTGCAACGGCTGTACGAACGGAGCAAGGAAAACAAGGCCAGAATTCAAAAGGAACAGGAAAAGGCCGATGCCGAAGCCGCCCTCGCGTCGCCCGCATTTTCCCAGCCGGACGACGATGTGGAAGACGGTGACGAGGACGATGATGCTGATGGCGACTATGAAAATGACGATCACGACGTCGACGCCGCAGGCGATGAAGACGGTACGCCGGAACCGGAGGGCGCGGCGGCGGAAGGCCGTCGGGAATAGCGTATTTGTCACATACTCAACAAGGAGCGGCCCGCCGGGGATGGCGGGGCGCGCCGCGGTAGTTTAGTTTCCGGTTCCCTAAAAACCGATCATGGGTTTAAATTAGCTTTTAAATTTTGTAGCGGCGTAGGACTCGGCGAATTTGTCGAGGCTGTACTCGCCCGTCAGGTAGTCGTCGACGCGGACCTTGCCTTCCCGGAGCCACTGGCACAGCGGTTCGGTGGCGGCGGACTCGTATATCCGCGTCGGCTCCTGGTGGAAAAACAGGTTGAAGTTGAGCGGGCCGTCCTCGATACGGAGCGCCGGCGACCGGTCCGTCACCACGCCGTAGACGCCGATGGTGCCGCCGTTCTTTATAAGGCCGAGGGCGTTGTTGACGATGTCCATATTGCCGACGGCGTCGATGACGGCGTCGGCCTTGCCGCCGGCATCCTTCAGGAACTGGCCGACGTAGTCACTGTCCGGAGTGTAGAGGGCGTCGACGCCGAGGCGTTTCGCCACCTCGTGTTTGGGCGACTTCGGCGCCACGCAGGCGACGAAACGGAACCCCCAATTCTTGGCGAAATTGATAAAGCTGAGACCGACCGGACCGACGCCGAAGACGAGGATGGCATCGTCCGGCTTCAGGTGGAAGTCGGTGAAGGCGGAGTAAATTTCCCGCCAGGTGCAGAGGAGGCCGCCGGCTTCCGGGGAAATGTCCTCCGGCAGCTTCCGGGAAATCCGCGCCAGTTC
>JAJBTL010000119.1 GCA_020860865.1 Planctomycetota bacterium
CGTGTATACTTGACGATTCACCATTCAATCAGGAATTCGGGAGGGCAGTGTCAATGAAACATGTTCTATCGGTTATCGATCTGGGCCGGGACGATCTGGAAATGATCCTGGACCGGAGCGCGGTTATGAAAAAACGCTACCAGCAGGGCATCCACGATCCGCTGTACCAGGGTAAAACCCTCGGGATGTATTTTGAAAAGCCGTCCCTCCGGACCCGCGTCTCCCTCGAGTGCGCGGTCAACTCCCTCGGCGGCGGTTCGGTCAACCTTGAATCAAACGGCCCCGGCATCCTCTGGCAACGGGAATGCGTCAAGGACCAGGCCCGGGTCATGAGCCGGTTTGTCTCCATGGTGTCGATGCGGACATTCTCGCAGGCGGTCATTGAGGAATTCGCCCGGGAAGCGTCGGTGCCGGTGGTGAATGTCCTCTCCGACTTCGCCCACCCGACCCAGGCCATGGCCGATTTCATGACCATGCGGGAACGCTTCGGCGATCTCCGGGGGAAAACGCTGGCCTATGTCGGCGACGGCAACAACGTCGCCCGGTCGCTCCTTTCCGCCGCCGCCTACCTTGGCGTCCGCTTTATCTGGTCCGGCCCCGACGGCTACCGCCTGACAGACGACTATGTGGCCCGGGTCAAGGCGAAGGTTCCGGACGTGCAGTTCGTCGAGGAGTCCGATCCGGTCAAGGCGGTCCGGGAAGCCGATGCCGTCTACACGGACGTCTGGGCCTCCATGGGCCAGGAAGGCGAAGCGGCGAAGCGGGAACAGGAATTCGCCCGCTACCAGATTAACGAAGATCTCATGGCGAAGGCGCCCCGGCACGCCATCGTCCTCCACTGCCTGCCGGCGCATCGCGGTTCGGAAATCACCGACGGCGTCATGGACGGCCCGCAGGCGGCGGTCTACGACCAGTCGGAAAACCGCATGCACATCTACCGGGGACTTTTTACCCTGTGGGCGAACGAGTGGAGCCCGGACAACGAATAGACCGTCATCGGGAAACGCGGCGTTACGTTTTGCTCTTTTGGATAAGACGCCGGGACATGTGTATCACAAAAAAAAGGACGCCGCGACGGCGTCCTTTTTTCGTGGGCGAAGGCGGAGCTTCCGTCATTTTTTCCTGAAGAACAACTTGGCGATTTCCACCAGCGGCAGCGGCGCCAGGGACAGGCCGATTATCCATTCCCAATGGGCCAGGGTAATGACGGACAGGTGGAAAAAGTCGTGGAGGTACGGTATCTCAATAACGATAAGCATAAGGCCGATGACGACGGCGAGGGCGCCGAGGAGGAGGCGGTTCGAGAACATGTTCCGGAAGGCCGAGTGGTGCGACGACCTGACGTTCAGGACGTGGGTAATCTGGGTGAAGGCGAGGACGGCGAAGCACATTGTCCGGCCGGTCTCGACATCGGTGCGGTTCCCGACAACGAAGGCGACGAGGGACAGGGCCGCAATCATGATGCCCTGGAGGATAATCCGCGCCAGGTACGCCGGCCGCAAAATCCCCTGGTCGGCCGGTATCGGCGGCCGGTCCATGACGTCCGGGTCGGCCGGGTCGACCGAGAGGGCAAGGGCGGGCAGGCTGTCCGTCACCAGGTTTATCCACAGGATCTGGATGGGGAGAAGGGGCGTCGGCCACTTAAGGAGAATGGCGGTGAAGATGACGAGGATTTCCCCGAGATTCGTCGACAACATGAACTGAATCGCCTTCAGGATGTTGTCGTAGATGCGGCGGCCTTCCTCCACCGCCCGGACGATGGTGGCGAAGTTGTCGTCGGCGAGGACGACGTCGGCGGCGCCTTTCGACACGTCGGTGCCGGTGATGCCCATGGCCAGCCCGATGTCGGCGAGTTTGAGGGCGGGGGCGTCATTGACACCGTCCCCGGTCATGGCGACGATGGCGCCACGCCGCTGGAAGGCGCGGACGATGCGGACCTTGTGCTCCGGCGCGACCCGGGCGTAGACCGAGGTGTCCGGCACCACCGCCTCGAGTTCCGCGTCGGACATGGCGGCGATGTCGGCGCCCGTATAGTCCTTGTCGCCGGGCCGCTCGATACCAAGTTCCCGGGCGATGGCGACGGCGGTGATGCGGTGATCGCCTGTTATCATGACGGGCTTTATGCCGGCGTGGCGGCACGTTTCCACCGCGTCCTTCACTTCCAGTCGCGGCGGGTCGATCATCCCGGCCAACCCGGCGAAGACGAGATCCTGTTCGACATGGTCGGAATCGACCGGTTCCGGAACAGCGTCGACGTCCCGGTAGGCGCCGGCGAGGACGCGCATGGCGGCGGCGGCCATGGCCTCGTTCTGGCGGCGGATGGCGGCGCGGTCGTCTTCCGTCAGGGTGCGGACCGTGCCGTTGTCGCGGACGCCGGTCGAACGGGCGAGGATTTCGTCGACGCCGCCCTTGACCCAGACCGCCATTTTCCCGTCCGCCTCCCGGGTAACGACCGACATCATCTTCCGCTCCGAATCGAATGGCACCTCGGCGATACGGGGGAACTGGCGGTCGAGGTCGTTCTTGTCGACGCCGTGTTTGACGCCGAGGTCCAGGAAGGCGGTCTCGGTCGGATCGCCGGCCGTGGTCCAGTCATCGCCGGAGCGGGACAGTTTGCCGTCGTTCGGGAGGAGGGTGGCCCGGAGGAGGACGTCTTCGTCCGGCGTGAATGTGTCCGCCACCGGCCGGGCCGGACCGCTCCCGGCGGCGAGTTGCATAACGGTCATCTTGTTCTGGGTCAGGGTGCCGGTCTTGTCGGAACAGATGACGCTGGCGCTCCCGAGCGTTTCCACGGACGGCAGGTTCCGGACAATGGCGTTCCGCTTCGCCAGCCGTTGGACGCCGACGGCGAGGACGATGGTGGACACGGCCGGGAGGCCTTCCGGAATGGCGGCGGCGGCGAGGCTCACCGCCACCATGAACATCTCCACGAGGTCGCGGCCCTGCAGGTAGCCGGCGAGGAAAATGACGGCGCAGACGACGACGGCGCCGATGCCGAGATAGCGGCCGAGCTGGTCGATACGCACCTGAAGCGGCGTCTTCGCGTCGGGGACGGACTGGAGCATGCCGGCGATTTTCCCGACTTCCGTCGCCATCCCGGTGGCGACGACAATGCCTTCGCCCCGGCCGTAGGTGACGATGGCCGAAGAGTAGGCCATGTCTTCCCGATCCCCAAGGGGGACGTCGCCGTGGAGCGCCTCGGTGTGCTTTTCCCGGGGAAGCGATTCGCCGGTGAGGGCGGATTCCTGAATCTTCAGGTTGACCGCCTTCGTGAGGCGGAGGTCGGCCGGGACGAGATCGCCCGTTTCAATGATGACAACGTCGCCTGGCACGAGTTCCCGGGCCGGAATGGTCGCGACGCTGCCGTTCCGCCTGACCCGCGACTGCGGCGCCGCCATTTTCTCGAGGGCTTCCAGGGATTTTTCCGCCTTTGTTTCCTGGAGGACGCCGATGACGGCGTTTACGATGACGATGAGGAGAATGATGACGGAGTCGGTGACGCCTTCGTCGTGGAGGACGCCGATGACGCCGGAGATGACGGCGGCGACGAGGAGGATGATAATCATGACGCTGCGGAACTGATTGACAAAGCGGGCGAAGAGGGATATCGGTTGTTGGCGGGCGAATTCGTTCGGACCGGACTGGCGGCGTCGGGCTTCGACATCGCTGTCGGCAAGGCCTTGGCCCGGGTCGACGGAAAAGTGGCTGGCGGTTTGCTGAACTGAGAGTTCATGAAAGGAGGGTGCGGACATGACGGCTCCAAAATGGTTGCCGCGCCGTGAGGCGGCGCTTCCCCCCGGCCCACCGTATCATACGGTATCGACGCGGCCGTTTCCATGGAAAACAAGACCTCTTTTCCGCCACGCCATCGCACCTGCCCGGAACGGTGGTTTTGGGCCACAAGGAACTCGAAAACACACTCTAACAGCCGCACCTCTTCGTGAAAGGCAAAAACTCGTTATTTTACTGGAACACTCCGTCCAGGATTAATTCGTTATGCGGCGATTTCGCCAGTTTCGTGAAACAGTGGTCGGACAGGCGGATTTTGAAGATATTTTCAATTAATATAGCCCGAGGAATGTATTTACGCTGCATTTGGGTCCGCCCGACGCTGGTCCGGCACAGCGATAGCGAAAGGATTCAGGCGATTGTGGTGGACGGTTACCCGCTCACCGGATTGATTGGAAGCGCATGCAGCCACCTCAATTAATCGCGGAATTGAATTGTCTGTTGTCCACGTACATTGTGAGGGAAGAGAAACTTTCGGAAAGCTATGACATGCCTCATGTCCCGGCCCGTATGAGTGACCATTCGCGTGGTTAAATTAGAATTACAAAGTATATAGT
>JAJBTL010000123.1 GCA_020860865.1 Planctomycetota bacterium
CCGCCTGAAACCGCGCTACGGCATGGAACTGGACACAAAGCCGCCGAAGATTCCGTACCTCGAGACGGTGACGAAGGAAGCGGAAGGCAGCTACCGCCACAAGAAACAGTCCGGTGGCGCCGGCCAGTTTGGCGAAGTCCACCTCCGCATCAAGCCGAATGAACGCGGCAAGGGTTTTGAATTTGTCAACGCCATCGTCGGCGGCGTCATCTCCGGGCCGTTCATCCCGTCCGTCGAGAAGGGCGTCCGGAAGGCTTTGGACCATGGTCCGGTCGCCGGCTACCCGATTGTCGACGTTGTGGTCGAGCTGTTCTTCGGCAAGGAACACCCGGTCGACTCGAAGGACATCGCCTTCCAGATCGCCGGCGAAATGGGCTTTAAGGAAATTGTCGAAAATACGAAACCGGTTCTCCTGGAGCCGATTGTCAATCTGGAAATCGCCTTCCCGGCCCAGTACTTCGGGGACATTTCCGGCGATATTTCCAGCCGGCGCGGCCGCCCGACCGGCACCGACCAGATGGGCGACATGCAGGTCCTGAAGGCCCAGGTGCCGCTTGCCGAGGTGGCGGACTACGGTTCGACACTGAAGGCCATCACCCAGGGTGAAGGATCGTACACGATGGAACTGAGCCACTACGAGGCGGTGCCGTCGAACATCGCCCAGCAGGTGGCGGAGCGGGCCAGGGCGA
Organism: Planctomycetota bacterium; assembly: GCA_020860865.1. Classification (GTDB taxonomy): domain Bacteria; phylum Planctomycetota; class SZUA-567; order SZUA-567; family SZUA-567; genus JAJBSZ01. The sequence continues at coordinate 690 of JAJBTL010000123.1, forward strand.
CGCAGGACTCCGGCAAGACATCGGCCCGGACTTCCGCCAGGACGTCGGCCCGGATGTAGTGGGAAAGAGGTATACTGAATACGGGAGATCAGCGGCTGGACGAAAAAGTCGGCCGGGAGTACCGGAAGTGAGCGGGTAATTCGCGTTTGGTGGACAGTTTGTCATTTGATGGCGTGTTGTTGTTGAAGCGTGCTGTCCATTCATATAATGGATACTGAGATAGATATTCGAGGAAGAACGATGAAGCAGAACATTCACCCGAAGTATGAAGAGACCACCATTACCTGCGCCTGCGGGAACGAGATCAAGACCCGCTCCACCAAGCCGGACATTCGCCTGACCCTCTGCAATGAATGCCACCCGTTCTTTACCGGCAAGCAGAAGTTTGTCGACACCGCCGGCCGCATCGAGAAGTTCCAGAAGCGGTTCAACCTCGCCGAAGGCACCGGCACCGCCGAAGTCGTCAAAGCGAAAAAGGTCAAGTCGAAAAAGCAGGTCCAGTCCGAGGCCATTCAGGCCGAGAAGCGGGCCAAGGCCGCCCGGAAGGCGCCGAAGAAGGGCGAGGAAGCCGGCACCGCCGCCGCCGCTGACGCCTCCGATGCCGCCGCCGCCGCCGTCGACGCCCCGGCCGCCGAATAGCGACAGCTATAGTGTTACATTAGAAGTCGTTTTATAACCTCGTCTCGCCGCCGTATACTTCGTCAAAATGGCCTCTCGGCGTATTTTCCGCCCAAAATACCGGGCAAAAAATAAGCCTGCCGGCCATTTTTCCTCGTCTACGACGACGATCCGAAGTTATAGAACAACTTCTATCATGTGCGTGGGGCGGATATCCGCCCCACGTCTTTCCATTACATACGAGTGTTTATGCGCTTTCCGTTGATTGGTTATAACCGATGCTGGATGCCAAAGTAAAATCGAAATTGGACGAGCGCCTGGCTCGTTTCCAGGAGTTGGACGCCAAGCTGGCCGATCCGGCCGTCGGCGCCGACCCGTCCATCGGCGACTACATGCGCGAGCGCGGCACCCTCGCCAAGTCGATGGATGTCTACAAGGAATACCTCGCCGTCGCCCAGGAACTGGCCGACAACCGGGAAATGGCCAAAGACCCGAACCAGGACGCCGAACTCCGCGAACTGGCTGAAATGGAGATCCCCGATCTCGAGGCCAGGCACGACCACCTCGAGGCGGAAATAATCGAACAGATCCTTGGCCAGGCCGCCGACAACAACCGGAACGCCATTCTGGAAATCCGCGCCGGCACCGGCGGGGAAGAGGCGGCCTTGTTCGCCGGCGACCTGTTCCGCATGTACCAGAGTTACGCCTCGACTAGAGGCTGGAAGTTCGACGTGATGTCCATGTCCGAGTCGGAACGCGGCGGCTTCAAGGAAGTCATCGTTTCTGTCGAGGGGGACAACGTCTTCCGGGATCTCCGGATGGAAGGCGGCGGCCACCGCGTCCAGCGCGTCCCGGAGACCGAGGCGCAAGGCCGGGTGCACACGTCCGCCGCCACCGTCGCCGTCATGCCGGAAGCGGAAGAGTACGAAGTCGACATCAAGCCGGAAGACCTCCAAATCACCATCCAGTGTTCGGGCGGTCCCGGTGGCCAGTCCGTCAACACGACCCAGTCGAGCGTCCGGATTATCCACGTCCCGACCGGCATCACCGTGTTCATGCAGGAAGAAAAATCCCAGCACAAGAACAAGGCCAAGGGCATGCGCGTCCTCCGATCCCGCCTCTACGAAATCAAAAAGGCGGAGGAAGACGCCAAACGCGCCGCCGAGCGCCGTGGCCAGACCGGTTCCGGCGACCGTTCCGAACGGGTCAGGACCTACAATTACCCGCAGGACCGCTGCACCGACCACCGGCTTGGGAAAAATTTCCCCCTTGGTGATATTATCGAAGGCAAGCTTGACAAACTTATCACCGAATTGGTGGAATATGCCAAACAGGAAGATTTAAAAGTTTGATACGTAACACCTGGTGACATCAGGGTTTATTAATTAAGACAACCTGTAATCGCGGTTTTATTCCGTATAAATTACTGGACGCGCGGCATGGCGTTTATAAAATCGACATCTCTTGATTCGCTGTGATTTGTGTATGGTTTCTCCTTTTATAAGAAAGGGGTTTACTGCAATGCGTACCTCTACCGCCCGTCTCGCCCTTCTCCTGGTCATGGCCGTCGTGGCCTGTGCCGTCAGCGTTCCGGCCTTTGCCGGCCAGCCCGCCCCGAACCTCGGGTCTGTCCCGCCACGCACGCCGAAAGTCAAGGAAGGCGATTGGGTGTTGTACAAGACGCCGGAAGGCTTCCGCCTCGAAACCGCCGTCGGCGTTGAACCGCAGGAAGGCGGCGACGTCATGGTTACCTACACCATGCAGGACGTTCAGGCCAATGGCCGCATGGAAGAACCGATGGAAGTCGTCCGCACCCTGTCCCAGGAGCGGGAGGAACTGGTCGCCCTCGCCAAGACCTTGCAGAACCCCCGGCTCGACCGCCGCGCCGGCCAGATTGACGGCAAGCGCGTCAGCGCCTACGTCCTCATGGACGTCAGGGAAGGCTTTGTCGTCGAATACTGGTACAGCGACGAATTCACCATCGACGGCCAGGTTATGATGCAGATTGTCACCACCGTTCCCGCCGACCCGGAATCTCCGGAATCGGACGAGGAAAAGGTCGAGACCGAAAAGATGTTCGAGGTCGTCGCCTTCGGCAACGCCCGGTCGCCCATCAAGAATATCCGGAGATACCTCCGGTAATGGCTGAAGACGAAAAAGCGTGGCAGCCCCTGGAACTCGTCAAGGTCTCGGCGGACTATCTCGCGACCAAAGACGTGCCGAATCCGCGCCTCGACGCCGAAGTCCTCCTCTGCAACATTATGGGACTTCGGCGTCGCGTTGATCTGTACGCCGGATTTGAAAACAAGATTTCCGGAAAGGAACTGACCGCGTATCGGGAATTGATACGTCGGCGGGCCGCCCGCGAACCGGTGAGCCACATCCTCGGCCGCCGGGAGTTTATGGGTATCGACTTCATCGTCACCCCGGACGTCCTGTCGCCCCGGCCGGAAACGGAACTCCTCGTCGAGGAGGCGTTGGCCATCCTGTCGCCCCGGCGCCAGTCCGAACCGGAACCGGACGAGTCCGGCGACGTGGTTGTCGAGGCGGAAATGGTCGCCGGATCCGCCGACGCCACCGATGTGGATGTCCACCTGGCCGAACTCCTCGACAGTTATGCCGAAGACATCGACGACGAAGCCGACGTCGACCGGGACGACAGCGCGCCGCCAGGCGGCAAGCCGGCCGCGCCGCCGCTGGCCGCGCCGGTCGAACGCGCTTCTCCGGCCGTTCCGGCGCGGAGCCGGAAGGACAACGCCCCGGCCGGTGCCGACGCGCCGATAAGGAAGGTTCTCGATCTCGGCACCGGCAGCGGCTGGGCCGAGCCCTTTGAGTGCGACACGGTCTGGACGGATCAGCTCTATATGATAGAGTCCATCGAGGTGGTGGACGACTACACGCTGATCTTCTATTTCAATGAGGAGAATGTGACAGAGAGTGCGCTGAACGTGTTCATCACCCGGCCTGTGAACATCACCGGCCCGGAATGGGACACCCTGACCACCGAGCAGCAGAA
>JAJBTL010000342.1:0-3898 GCA_020860865.1 Planctomycetota bacterium
TGGTTGGCCGGGCCGAACAGGCCGCCGGCCGGCGGCGGGACAAACAGTCCTCCGCCCGGTGTCGCCGACGGAATGCCGGACTGTTGCCCGAACGGCGAAGCCGGTTGCTGCGGGCCTTCCCGGAGCAGGGCCTGGGGCATGGACGAGGCGGTGGATTCGTTCGAATAGGTGCTGCTGAGGGACGGCTGTCCGACCGGCGTCGCCAGCGGATCGAGGCCGGTGCCGCCGTCCGGGAACGACGGTTGGGTCGGGAAGCCCCAGCCGCCCGGAGCGGTCGGGGTCGGCATGGTCGGCGCCGGGGCGGACGGGCCAGTGCCCGGGCGCGGCGTCACCGATTCGATGGCGGTTTCGGCGGCGGTGAGTTTAAATGTCTCCGACACGCCTTCGCCGATGTTGCCGAATTCGTCCTCGACCGTCACCTTCAGCCGCGCTTCCTCGCTTTGGGCGCCGAACGGGAAGTTAATCAGTTCCGAACCGCTCGACGGCAGGCCGGACCGGAGTTCCTGCCAGGTCAGGCCGTTGTCCAGGGACAGCATGATGCGTCCGGACGAGTGGACGATATGCGGGTCATAGGCGGTCCATTCGACCCGGCGCTGTTCGTTGGCGAGGACGGCCAACCGGCCCATGAGGAACGAGTTCGACAGGGTGACGACCGGCGGTTCGTTGTCGATGACGAGGATGTAGGTCCCCTGGACGCCGACGGACGGCAGCGGCGTGGCGTTGCCGGCATTGTCTAAAACGACTGGCCAACGGGGGTATTCGCCGGAGCGGGGCGCGGTCCAGGCCACCGATTCGCCGGCCTGGCGCTTGACCGGCACGGTCTCGCCGCCGACCCCGGCCTCTTTCACCAGGGTCCAGGGGTAGGCGCTGTTGTCCGAGACGTAGAGGGAATATTCCTTGACGCCGGAGCCGCCGTCGCCGTCGTGGGCGTCGACGACAATGTTGTTTTCAAGGGTGTTGGAACGGAGCGGCTGGACCGACGTGATATACGGCGGCGTCGTATCGACCCGAACGGTGGCCGGGCAGTAGGCGACGGTGACATTGCCGGCCCGGTCTTCGGCGACGAGGCGGAAGTTGTAGGCGGCGCCGGTGGGCGGGTTCCAGATATGGGAACCGCTGGCCGGGAGGTTGTCCTGGAGGATTTGCCAGTCCGCGTTCCGGTCGTGGTTCGATTGGGCATTGGCGGCGTATTGGATTTTCACCGGGGTATCGCCGAAGAACTGATCCGAGGTCTCCCACTGGAATTCGACCGGCTGTCCCCGGCCGAGAATGTCAGACCGAGGCGCCAGCCAGCGCGCTTCCGGCGGCGTCCGGTCGACGACGATGACCGTTTCCGGGCGGGTCCGGGGACCGGGCGCCCGTTCCCGGTTGCCGTAGCGGTCGGTGGCGACGCAAACAAAGCCGTAGGCGCCTTCGCCAGGCACTTCGATGGTCATCGGGGATGTCCGGTCGACGTCTTCCCCATAGAGGCGCCAGGTGGCGCCCATGTCGTCCGAAATGTAAAATTCGACCTTCTGGACGCCGTCGGCGATGATGTCCCGAAGGGTGCAGCTGATGTTGACTCGGGTGAAGCGGGGTCCCTGGGCGTTGGCCGGAACCGGCCTCGCCAATTCGCCGCCGTGGAGCGGCGTGGCGAAAAGGACGGCCAGCAAGGAGGCGGCGAGCATGAAGAGACACGCTCTTACGCGGCAACGAGTTCGCGCTTGGGCACGAGGCATTGGGTATTCTCCAAATCGGACAGTGGCGGCGGAACACGCAATTCCGGAGCGGCGAAACTGAACCCATGGGGAACAGTCCGCGCCGTCACCGGCCGCCAAAAGATTTCCGTGCGGCGTTCGCCGGGGAAACCGGGTCGGTGGCCGCCCGGCAATGGCAAGGGTAGATTGAATGGAACGCGGTTCCACGCGCCGTCCCGGCCGGGTACAGTGGTTCCCCGGCCGCCCCGCCTCCCCGGACGACCCTTCGAGGTTATCCGGATCGAAAAGTTATTGCAAGTGTTTCATCAGCAAAAAAGCCTTACCTTGTCACGGTTTGGCGGCATCACGGGCAAGTTCGTAAACGCCTTGCTTTGCGTCCGGGCCTGGCTATAATCTCCACCTTGACCGAAATTCGCCGCCTCACATAAAGCCCGACGGGATTTTTTCGGGCCGATCCGCATTCAATAGACTCGGTTCCGGACGGAGCGGGTCACGGAATCCTGGAGAATAGTCATGCGCCGCCGCCTGTTACCGTTTTTTTTCCTCGTCGCCGCTCTTGTCCGCCTCGCCTCCGGCGCCGACAGCCCCGTCGTCTTCGACGCCGCCCCGTTCGCGCCGTCGCGTCCGAGTTGCTACGTTTACAAGGCGGAACCTGTTTACAACCCGTCCGCCGCCGGCCTGTTCGCCGGGCCGGGCATCAAAATCCTCGTCACAAACGACGTCCACGGCTATGCTTTTCACGACAACCAGCGCCGCCGTCTCGGCTACGCCGTTCTCCAGGGCCATGCCGACCGCCTCCGCCAGGATGGCTGGGAAGTCATCCTCATGGACGCCGGCGATGCCTTCAGCGGCAACTCGATAGCCCACTTCGACAACGGCCGAAGCATTGCCGAAATCATCGGCGCCATGGGCTACCGCATCCTCACCCCCGGCAACCATGCCTTCGACTACAACATCCCCACCGGGAATGATCTGTATTACTCCGACGTCCTCCTCCCCATAGTCCGGCAAAACGCTCCCGGCCCGGTCGACGCCGTCGCCCAAAACCTCACCCGGCACGGCCAGCCGCTCCCCGGCCTGACCGGCGAGCCGGTCGAACTCATCGACATGCCGGGCTTCCGCCTCGTCGTCACCGGCCTGTTAACCCCATACACCAAGGTCATGACAAACGCCGCCGGCCTCGCCGGCTTTGATTTCGGCCTGGTCGAACTGGACGGCCAACCCGACCACGACGCCACCAGACTGGCCCTGACGGACAAGCTCCGGACCGCCGTCTGGCAGTACGACCTCCCGGGCGATGTCGTCGTCGTCCTCTCGCACCTCGGCCATGACGATACGGACAGCTACCGGACCGGCCAGGTAAACGGCCGCGACTTGGCCACGGTCAGGAATGTCGACATCGTCGTCGACGCCCATTCGCACAATTATACCCCGGTCGAACGCATCGGCGACGCCCTCTACGGCAATGCCGGCCGTTATCTCGAAAAGTTCACGGAAATAACCGTCAACCAGGACGCCGCCGGCGCCATCGCCGTCGACATGGCGATATGGGACTACGACGCCCTCCGGGACACCGCCCCGTCCGAATTCATCCTCATGAAGCTCCGCGCCATGTCGGACCGCCTCGCTCTCGGCGACCGCGTCTTCACGCTTGGTTCGGACCAGCTCCACGACCGGAACGTCGGCCGCGAAAGCACCCCGCTCGGCCGCTTCGTCTGCCGCGCCTACCGGGACATCGCCGACGCCGACATCGCCATCCTGAACTCGGGGAGCCTCCGGAGCGGCCTGGCGCCGGGCCAAATCACCGCCGGGGCGATCTACGACATGCTGCCGTTCCAGAACAATCTCGTCACCTACGCGTTAACCGGCCAGGAAATCGCCGACCTTGTCGAGCCGCACCTGGTAACGGGGACAAACGCATTTCCCGAATTTTACGGCATGACTGTACATGCCTTCCCGACAGGTGAAGGCGGACGCTTCGCCGTCGCCGGCATCACCGGCCCGGACGGCGCGCCGTTATCCATGGACAAAACCTACACGGTGGCGGTCAACAGTTACATGGCCGAAGGCGGCGACGGCTACGTGCTGCCGCCAGGCGCCTGGCGGCACGTTTTCGGCGCCAGGCGCGGGCGTTTCATTGACCACGGGTCGAGGGGGGGCAGGGGGGGTTTAGGGACGAGACGAACGGGGGCTGGGGGGCG
>JAJBTL010000342.1:3908-4323 GCA_020860865.1 Planctomycetota bacterium
GGGTCTGGCTTTGGGCTGCCGCCTGGCGCCGGGCGGCACGATTTCGGCGACAGCGTCAGCCTTTTCATTGACCACGTGTCGAAGCGGGACAGCGTCGATATCGAGCCGATACTCTCGGCCGATTCGCTCCGCCTTTATCCGACGCGGGAGGAAGCAACGCGGGCCGCCGGCCGGTAACAACCGCCGTCAGGACGCATCGATTATTTGAAAACGTCATACACACGCGGCAGGATCGGAGCCGCGCATCTTGGAGAACCCATGCCAGACCGCACCGCCCTGACGGCTTTCCGCCGCCGTTTTTGTACGCTGACCCTTTCTTTCCTTGCCATCCTTGCTCTGACAGCCGTCACGGCCAGCGCCGGAACCGTTCCGGTGACCAACCCCTCCCCTGAAACCGCCCCGCGCCACACAGCGG
>JAJBTL010000087.1 GCA_020860865.1 Planctomycetota bacterium
TCGTAATCCATGTCGGCGGAGTAGCCGGCGGCGCGGAGGCGGGCAATCATGCCGGCCATGGCCCGATGGGCGGCGTCCCCCTGGGTGACGCCGAAAACCTGCAAGGGATAGCCGCAGGCGCAGGCATCCTCCGCTTCCATGGCGATAAGGATGCGCTCGATGCCGAGGGCGAAGCCAATGCCCGGCGTCGGCTTGCCGCCGAGCTCCTCGATGAGGCCGTCGTACCGGCCGCCGCCACCGATGGCGCTTTGGGCGCCGAGGGCGCCGTGGCTATATTCGAACACGGTTTTCGTATAGTAGTCGAGGCCCCGGACCAGGGTGTGGTCGACGAGGAAGTCGGCGCCGAGGGCGGTCAACGCTTCTTTGACCTGCTCGAAGTGGCTGGCGCATTCCGGGCAGAGGTTTTCGTAACTTTTCGGCAGGTTGGCGGACAGATCGCGGCAGACCGGATTCTTGCAGTCGATGATGCGGAGGATGTTCCGGTCGAACCGGCCCTGGCACGACTTGCAGTACTTCTCGAGGTTCGGCCGGATGGCGTCCTTGAGAAGCTGCCGAAACAGCGGCCGACACTCCTGCCGGGGACAGCCGATGGAGTTCAGGCGCAGCCCGATCTGGTTGATGCCGAGGGACTCGTAGTAGCGAAGCCCGAGGGAAATAATCTCGGCGTCAAGGAGCGGATCCGCCGAACCGAGCCCTTCGACACCGACCTGGTGGAACTGGCGCTGACGGCCTTTCTGCGGCCGTTCACGCCGGAACATCGGTCCGCCGTACCAGAGTTTGACCAGCCCGCCCTGCTTGTCCATGCCGTGCTGAAGATAGGCGCGAACCGTGCTCGCGGTATTTTCCGGCCGGAGGGTAATGGAATCCGATCCCGGCTTAAACGTGTACATTTCCTTTTCGACAATGTCCGTGACTTCGCCGATGCCGCGCGAAAACAGTTCGGTCGCCTCGAATACCGGCGTATGGATATGGGCATAGCCGTAGCGGGCGAAAATTTCGGCGGCCCGGGCCATGGCCAGGTCAAAACGAATTCCGTCCCGGTCGAAATAATCCCGGGTCCCCTCGATGGCGCGGTAACGCGGTTTCGCCATGATGCTCTCCTCGCGAACTGCAACAAACCGACTGGAAATTGATAACGGCGCAGCCGGACCAGAATGGACCGGTTTCCGGCTGCAACGCCGCTTCCATAAAAAAAACCGCCAAAAAGAGGCGGAGAAAGCGCTCGTACCTATATACTACAAGTATAGCGAGGGACGACACGATTGGAAGAGATCATAATGGAGTCAGACATGTTTCGAATCGGCAGTCACATCACGTCATCGAAGGGATATTTGGCCATGGGCAAGTTCGCCCACGGCATCGGCGCCACCACCCTGCAGTTCTTCGTCCGGAACCCCCGGGGCGGCCGCGCCCGCCCGCTCGACCGGAACGACATGGCCGCCTTCAACCAGTATGCAGAAGAAATCGCCATAGCGGACATCCTCGCCCACGCCTCCTATGTCCTCAACCTGGCGACGCCGGAGCCGGACAAGCAGACATTCGTCCGGGAAACGGTCCGGGACGATCTTATGCGCCTCGCCCATTTCCCCGGCGCCATGTACAACATCCATCCGGGCGCCCGGAAGGATTCGACGCCGGAACAAGCGGCCCGCCTGGTGGCGGAGTCCATCGACGCCGCCTATCCGAAGGAATCCCGGACGACGTTCCTCCTGGAAACGATGAGCGGCCACGGCGGCGAAGTCGGCGGTACCTTCGAGGATCTGGCCGCCGTCATCAAGTCGAGCAAGAACGGGAAACGCCTCGGCGTCTGCCTGGACACCTGCCACGTCTTCACCGCCGGCTACGACATCGTTAATGACCTGGACGCCGTCCTCAAACATTTCGACAAGGTGCTTGGCCTTCACCGCCTCCGCGCCATCCACCTGAACGACAGCATGCAAGGACTCGGCAGCCACCGCGACCGTCACGCCAAGATTAGCGAAGGCCAAATCGGCCTCGACGCCTTCGGCCGCATCATCAACCACCCGACCCTCCGCGACCTCCCGTTCTACCTCGAAACGCCGAACGAACTGAAAGGCTATGGCGAAGAAATCGCCCTCCTGAAATCGTTATGGAAAGAAAGCGGTTCGGCCAAAAAAACGGCGCAGCCGCAACCGGCGAAGGCGAAAAAGCCCGCAGCCAAGGCGGTCACGAAGAAACCGCCAACGCCAAAGAAACCGGCAGCCAAACCGTCGCCGACAAAAAAAGTCCCGACGCGCACGCCGGGACAATCCATCAAGAAACCAGCCGCTACGCGGAAAAAGCCGGCAAAGTAGACCACGGCACGTCTTCCCCGGTTGTCGAAATGATACGTCCGCGCACGCGGGCTCGGTCCGGCCGCGCCCGCCCGTACCATTATAGAGTCTGCTTTTCCTTGTAGAGCAGCCCGGCCTCGTCGATGCCCATCGGCACGCCTTCGATGCGGCAGTCCATGTCGGGGTCGAGGAAAAACAGGTGGTCGCGGTCGCGGCGGCCGAATCCCCAGAGGCACAACTGAATCCCCAGTATCGACGGCGCGAACACGACGCCCTCGCCCCGGATGGCGCCGGTGTCGCTTTTGGCGAACTGGCTCCGGAGATAGTCGTCCGTCCCGCTGTTCGACCCGTCCAGGAGAAACTCCTGCCCGAGAGCGTAGAGGACGTCCGAAATGATACGGGGCATCCTGGCGATTTCGTCCCGGTTGTAGTCCATGGCCAGTATGTAATAGCCGGCCGGGATAAAGGTGGCGAGGTTAAACCGGTCCCGCTCGAAGTCGATGGCGGGCGCGTTCCGGGTGTGGAGAATGAGGAGCCGGAGGGCGGAGTAGAAATGGTAATGGCTCCGCACCGCGTACTCGCCGAGACGGTTCACGGTCAAGAGGCGCCGGAGCGCCCGTTCATCCGTCGGGTTTGTCGTCCGGGAACAGGCGACAAAGCCACCGGCATATTCCGACGAGACGACGCCGGTGGTGTAACTTCCTTCGTTCAGGAGAAAGCCGATAACGGACGGCGGCACCGAGCCGGGCTCGTTGATGGCGTCGCCGAGGCGGCGGATGGCGGCGTTACAGATACGGACGAAATTCGCCCGCCGCCGTTCCGGATAGGTCGACAAGACATTGCCGACATAATCGACATTGTCGCCGAACAGGGTCTGGCAGACGTTCCAAAGGATCTCCGCCTCGATATTTCCCATGTCGCCGTGCGGTTCCTGCGTCATGACATACCTCCCGTTGTGCCGCATTTTTTCCGGAGCGGTCGCCCTCACCCGATTCCGAACGCCCCGGCTGTTGGTTGGCCGCGTCGTACCGCCCGCGAGCCGCGAGTGCGTGTGCGCACCCGGATAGTGTTACCGCAAGGTCAGCCGCTTGTATTTGCCGCGCCGGTGTTCGAGCCGATCCCCGGACCCGGCCCGGAGCTCCTGTTCCTCATAGGCCTGGAAGTTCCCGTTGAACCATTTTATCTCGCCGCCGCCGTCGAAAATGAGGAGGTGGGTGCAGATGCGGTCGAGGAAAAAGCGGTCGTGGGAAATGACCATGGCGCAGGCCGGGAAATTCGCCAGCGCTTCCTCGAGGACGCGCATGGTGTTCACGTCCAGGTCGTTTGTCGGTTCGTCGAGGAGGATGAGGTTGCCGCCGGTGCGAAGAAGCTTCGCCAGGTGGACGCGGTTCCGTTCGCCGCCGGAAAGTTGCCCGACCTTCTTCTGCTGTTGCGGTCCCCGGAAGTTGAAGCGGGACACATAGGCCCGGGAATTCAGGCGTTTGCCGCCGAGTTCGATTTCATCGAGGCCGCCGGATATTTCCTCGTAAATGGTGTTGTCGTCCTTGAGGGCGTCCCGGTTCTGGTCGACATAGGACAGGACGACGGTGGGGCCGATGTCGATTTGCCCGGCGTCGGGTTTTTCCTCGCCCATTATCATCCGGAACATTGTCGTCTTCCCCGCCCCGTTCGGCCCGACAATGCCGACGATGGCACCTTTCGGCAGGTTGAACGAGCAGTCCGAAATAAGGTCGGTGCCGTTGTAGCCTTTTGTCACGTCCTTGAACTCGAGGACCTTGTCGCCAAGATGCGGCCCGGGCGGAATCTGGATAAGGACATCGCCCTTGTCCAACTGGAACGATTCCTTGACGAGCGCCTCGTACCGTTCGATTCGCGCCTGGCTTTTCTTCAGGCGTCCGGCCGGACTCGACCCTATCCATTCGCGTTCCCGCTTGAGAAGGCGCTGGCGGTCTGATTCCTTCTTTTCAGTGCGGCGGAGCCGCTCCGCCTTCTGGTCGAGCTAGGACGAATAGTTGCCTTCA
>JAJBTL010000327.1 GCA_020860865.1 Planctomycetota bacterium
GGCGTTTAGAGAAATGCCAACGTCATTTTCGTCCTTGACGAAAATTGGCCGCTCCGTCACTCTGGAGGGCGGATGTACACGTCAACCAACGCTTCGCCTACCCTTAACCAGATTGGAGCGACAATGGAAACGCGTTTATTGGGAAAATCCGGGTTCGCCGTCCCGGTACTCACCTTCGGCTCGGGAACGTTCAGTTACAGCGCCACCGGGCAGGGCGTTTTCGGCACCACCGGCGACGACGAGGCGCGGCGCCTGGTCGACATCTGCCTCGAGGCCGGAGTCACCATGTTCGACTCGGCCGACGCCTATTCCGGCGGTGAATCGGAAACGATTCTCGGGAAAGCCATTGCCGGTCGGCGGAACCAGGTCCTCATTTCCACTAAGACCGCCCAGCGGGTCGGCGACGGTCCGAACGATGTCGGCACCAGCTGCCGCCATATTATCGAAGCCTGCGAAGGCAGCCTCAGGCGTCTCGGCACCGACGTCATCGACCTCTACCAGATGCACTGTTTCGACGCCCTGACGCCGGTCGAGGAGACGATGCGCGCCCTCGACGACCTCGTCCGCGCCGGCAAGGTCCGTTACATCGGCTGTTCAAATTATTCTGGATGGCATATCCTGAAAAGCCTGTGGACCGCCGACCGCCACGGCTGGACGCCGTTCATCGCCCACCAGGCACACTATTCCCTTCTCTGCCGCGACTACGAGTGGGAACTGATGCCTCTCGGCCTGGCGGAGGGAATTGGCGGCGTGATCTGGAGCCCCTTGGCCCAGGGCCGCCTCACGGGCAAACTGAACCGGAACAACCCGGTCCCCAAGGACAGCCGGAAGGCCCGCCGGAGTGGCGACATGTCCCTGGACGAAAGCATGCCGGAGGAACAGTTCTTCCACCTCGTCGACGAGCTTGAGGCCGTCTCGGCAGAAGTCGGCCGGAGCGTGTCCGCCGTCTCGGTTAACTGGCTTCTCCAACGGCCGACCGTGTCGACGGTCATTATTGGCGCCCGCACCGAGGAGCAGCTTCGGGACATTCTCGGGAGCGCCGACTTCGCCCTGTCACCGGATCAGGTCAAGCGCCTCGAAAAAGCCAGCCGGAAACCGCCGGCCTATCCGTACTGGCACCAGGTGTCGAACTATACGGAACGGAATCCGTTCCCGGTGGATGTGTCATAACGACCAGTCAAAGAGTATGCCTTCAACGAAAACCCCTCGTCCGGACGGCGAGGGGTTTGTGCTTGCAGGGCGTTTTTCGAAACGGCTCCGGGCCGGTTCTGCCGGCGGTTTAATCTCACGCCAGAAGGAGCAGGCTGATTGCCATCACCGCCATACCGAACACGGCGCCGTAGATGGACAGGTGGTGTTCGCCGTAGCGTTCGGCCGACGGCAGGAGTTCGTCGAGGGAGATAAACACCATGATGCCGGCCACCGCCGCCAGGACCAGGCCCTGCAAGGTCGGCGTCATGAAATTTCGGAGAACCATATACCCGACAATGGCGCCCAAGGGTTCCGTGAGGCCGGAGAGGAAAGAGAAGGTAAAGGCTTTCTTCTTGTCGCCGGTGGCGTAGTAGATGGGGACCGAGACGGCGATGCCTTCCGGGATGTTATGGATGGCTATGGCAATGGCGATGGAAAAGCCGACAGAGGCGTCCTCAATCGTCGACATGAAGGTGGCCAGGCCTTCCGGAAAATTATGGATGGCGATGACGAGGGCGGTGACGTAGCCGGTCCGCATGAGGCGGCGGCTGGCGGTATTGCCGCCACCGGTCCTGACCCGGGTTTCACCACGGACGCGGTCCCGGAAGCTGGCCATTTCCTTCCTCACTGTCGGGTCGGCGGTGGCGTCGTTCATGTCCTCGACCGTCTTCACTTCGTGGGGGTTTTCCACTTCCGGGACGAGTTTGTCGATGACGGCGATAAAGGCCATGCCGGCGAAGAAGGCGAAGGCCGCCGCCCAATTGCCGCTCGCTTCCGAACCGAGGCTGTCGATGAGGTCGGCGTTGGCGCCGGCCAGGAGTTCGACAAAAGAGACGTAAATCATCACTCCAGCGGAAAACCCGAGGGAGCCGGCGAGGAACTTCGTATTGGTCCGGTTGGCGAAAAAGGCAATGGCGCTGCCGATGCCGGTGGACAGGCCGGCAAGGGCGGTAAACAGGAAGGCGATAAGGACGTTACTGTCCATGCTGTCTCCCAATCGGGCGGATGGGTCGTCCTATCCCGGCGGCAAACCCATGCGGTCGAAAATCCGCTGGGCTTCGTCGACGGAATAGTATTCGACGATAATCTTCCCCTTGCCCTGATTGTCCTCCACCTGCACCTTGGTGCCGAAATGGCGGCGGAGCCGTTCCTCCAGATCGGCGATGTGCGGCGGCATCTTTTTTTCCGGGGGTCTGGCCTTTTCCTTCTGGAGTTCTGCCGCCAGTTGTTCGACCCGCCGGGTCGACAGCCCTTCCGCCACCGCCCGCTTGGCGAGGCGGAGTTGTTGCACTGGGCTCTGGACCGAGAGGATGGCCCGGGCGCTCCCGGCGGCGAGATCCCCTTTGGCGACGAGCTGTTTTATCTCTTCCGGAAGTTCCAGGAGCCGGAGGGTGTTGGTGAATTTCGGCCGGGAAATCTGGAGCCGTTCGGCGATGGCCTCGTGGGTGAGGCCGAGTTCCCGGTGAAGTTCGTGGTAGGCGAGGGCCTCCTCGATGGGGTTCAGGTCGTCACGCTGGAGGTTTTCGACCAGGGCCAGTTCCCGCATCTTGGCGTCCTCGGCCCGCATGAGGCGGACCGGGGCCGTCTCCCGGCCGAGAATGTCCCGGATGGCCCGGAGGCGGCGCTCGCCGGCGATGAGTTCGTAGCCGCCGTCCGGCGACTTCCGCACCACCAGCGGGTTGATTAACCCGTGGGCCTCGATGGAGCGCGCCAGTTCCCGCAGTTTGTCCGCGTCGAAATCCCGGCGCGGCTGCCAGCGGTTGGCGACTATTCTGTCGACCTTGAGTTCCCAGACGCCGTCATTCCCTTCGCGGATGGGGGAGTCGTGCTCCGCCACCGGCGCGGTCGGGATGAGGCTGTCCAGGCCCCGGCCAAGTCCACGGGATTTCGCCATCAGGACACCTGGCCGCCGGTCGGGAAGTCCGGCTTGTCGAGGGTGACGAGGGCGAGGGTGTCGTCGGGTCCGCGGGCGGCGAGGAGCATGCCGTGGGACGTTTCGCCCCGAAGTTTACGCGGTTCCAGATTGTCGACGACGATAATCCGTTTGCCGATGAGTTCCTCGGGCGTGTAGTAGGCGCGGATGCCGGCGCAGATCTGTTTTTCCCGGTCTCCGAGGCGGAGTTGGAGCTTGATGAGTTTGTCCGCCTTTGGGTGGGCCTCGGCCTGGATGATTTCGGCGACGGTAAGGCGGATTTTCGAAAAATCGTCGAAGTTGCAGTAGGTCACGCCTTCCGGGAGAAGGGGGTTCTGGGCCGGTGCGGCCTCTTCGGCCGGGGCCGGAGCCGGGGTAGATGCGGTTGTCTCTGTCGGGGCGGGGGCGTCGGCTCCCGGGGTGTTGTCAGCGGTCATGTGTTGGGTCTTCTTTTCAGAGGGCCGGGGAGTTGATGACGTTATATATAATGAATATATACCGACTCAACCTGCCGGTCCGTTGCCATAGCAATACTCCGGGGCGGCGGCAAACACTTGACCGGCGCCCCGTACAAACCATAATCGCCTTTTTACGATTTTTTCAGCCTTTTTCCATAAAAAACAGGAACCACGGATGGCCGGACCGGAACGCGTGTACCTTCTCGCCGACATGCACATGAAACCGCTGGACGCGCCGGACCCGGAAGCGCAGGCCCTCGCCGTCCAGGACAACGAGCGCCTCGCCCGGTTCCTCGCCCATATCGAAGGCCGGGCCGGAAGCCTTGTCCTCCTTGGCGATACCTTCAATTTCTGGTTCGAACGGCGCGGAAAGATAGTCGGCGATTACGGCACCGCCCTCGCCCTGTTCCGGGCCGCCGCCGACGCCGGCCTCGACATCCACCACGTCAGCGGCAACCGCGATTTCGTCATCGGGGAAGGCCTTACCTTCGACGCGGCGCTCCACTACCCCGGGTATTTCCGGCTGAAGCGGGGCACGACGGTGAGCCGCCTCACGGACTACGGCATCGAACCGCACGGTCCCCGTTACCGGCTCCATCAGGCCGGAAAGACTTTCACCTGCCTCCACGGAGACGGTCTCTGTCGGGGCGACGCCGCCTTTATGATGCTCCGCTGGCTTCTCCAAGGACCGGTCGGCCGGACCATTTTCCGCTATTCGCCGTGGCTGTTCGTGGAC
>JAJBTL010000300.1:0-3627 GCA_020860865.1 Planctomycetota bacterium
CCGCGTCGCCCCATCCTTCGCCGACATCGCCCGGAACGGCAACCTCGACCTCATGACCTGCGGCGCCACCCACGGCTTCCTGCCGATACTCAGACAAAACCCGGCGGCGGTCCGGGCGCAGGTGGTGGCGGCGCGGGAACACCACAAGCACGTCTTCGGCCGGAAACCGGACGGCATCTGGATGCCGGAATGCGCCTATTACCCGGGCCTCGAAACGGTTCTCTCCGATGCCGGTTTCGCCTACTCCTTCGTCGACACCCATGCCATCGAAAACGCGTCTGTAGAGCCGAAGCGCGGCGTCTACGCCCCGGTGACGACGCGCGACGGGGTAAGCTTTTTCGGGCGGGACAGGGAGACAAGTTATCAGGTGTGGTCGGCGGAACAGGGATACCCCGGCCATCCGGCGTACCGGGAGTTTTACCGGGATCTCGGCTTTGAACTGTCAGAGGAAGAACTGGCGGAATTCATCATCGGCGGCTTTATCCGGGTCAATACCGGCCTCAAGTACCACCGCATCACCTCGCGGCAAGGCGGCGAAAAAGCCCTCAACAATCCGGACGCCGCCCGGGAACAGGCCGCCCGCCACGCCGGACATTTTCTCGAAAACCGCATGCACCAGGCCTAACGTCTGGCGGGTAGCGGCGGCTACCGGCCGCCCCTCATTGTCGCGCCGTACGACGCCGAATTGTACGGCCACTGGTGGTTCGAAGGGCCGCAGTTCCTCGACTATGTCCTCCGGAAAATGCATTTCGATCAGGACACGATCAAGTGCCTGACCCCGGCCGAATACCTGGAACGCTACCCGGAAAATCAGTACGCCGAACCGGCCGGTTCGAGCTGGGGCGGCGACGGCACCTACGAGTTCTGGGTCAACGAAACCAACCAGGACATCATCCCCGCCCTGCACCAGGCCGCCGACCGCCTGTCGGAACGCATCCGTTCCCGGTCGGCCCCGGCCGATTTCACCGAACCCAGGGAGGAGTCGATTCTGAAACAAATGCTCCGGGAACTCATGCTGGCGCAGGCGTCGGACTGGCCGTTCATCATGCGGACCGGCACCAGTCCGGACTATGCGAAAAAACGCGTCAGCGACCACCTGAACCGCTTTTGGATTCTCGACGCCATGCTGGACGGCGACTACAACGACACCACCTTCCGCGCTATCGAGCAGGCCGACAATATCTTTCCGGAATGCGAGTTGAACTGGTTTTCGTGACGGTCGGCGGTTTGTGAACAGCGCCGAATGTTCGCCTTACCCGTTCTGGTTCACGACCACCTTGTGGCCGAGCCAGTCCACCCGTTCGCCAAGGCGGAGGCCGCCGTAGGTGCCGTCGAACCCGGGCTGGAACGAAAATTCCCCGTCACTGACCTGGCGAATCGCGTTGACGACCGGTTCCGGCGCGGCGTCCCGGAGGTGGGCGGCGAGGTCGGCGGACGGCACGTCCCACAGTTCCGCCTCGGTGCCGACCCGCGACACGACGGCGTGGTAGATCTGCACGACCTTTTTCCCTGACACACTTTTGATGCCGAGGCCGTGGGCGATGACTTCGACGAGCGGCACGAGCGCCCGGCTCGCCTGCCGGGGCGGCGTGGCGTCGAGGGAACGGACAGTGCCGTCCCTGGACTGTTTTTCGGCGAGGTAGAGGATGCGGTCAAGGACGCCGATTGTCAGTTTTTTCCCGCAGATGCAGCAGCGGCCGTCCACCGGGGCTTCGCCCGGGGAGTAATAGCAATAGGCGTCGCCGTGGCCCTGGAGCCCGGCCCGGTGGCCGGTGAGGAAATACCGGCCTTCGGCCGGATTGAACTCGGCGGTGTAGGAAATCTTTCGGTTGCGGATGGCCGCCACCACCGCCTCGTAGGACGGCGGGCCGTCCAGGTCAAGCGCGGTGAATTCGCGGCCGACGCGGTTCAGCGCTCCGGAATGGCAGTCCGAATTGGAGATGAGGGTCTTGTCGTCCAGTTCCGGCAGGAGGGCGAGAAGGGCCGGGTCGGCGGACAGGCCCGTCTCCACCGCCGTGATATCCCCGGCGAAGCCGCCGAACACCTCCGTTAGGCTGTCCACCGGATGGTCGGAACCGTAGACGCCCTGCGGCGTCAGGACGTGGGCGGGGATTATCATGACGCCCGGGTCGATAGCGGCGAGGGCGCGGCATTTTTCCTCGACATCCGGGACGTCTTCGCATTTGACGAACGGCCGGCCCATGTCGACCTTGACGTCCCACTTCCGGAGGAGGCGGAGCGCTTCGGCCGCCGCACCGAGGCCGGGAAAAAGAAGAACGACGTGCGTTCCCTTGCGGCCGCCGGACGCCACCGGCGACGTGATGATTATTTCCGTCTGCATGACGAACCGGGCGGCGGCGCGGTTTCCGTCGGCGCCCCGGAGGGCGAAGAGGCCCGCTTCGCGTTCTTCCAGGATGCCGCCGAGGCGTTCGAGCCAGGCCGGTTGCAGGCAGTCGCCGATACCAAAGGCGTTAATGCCCTTCTTTGCCATGGTGTCCGCGACGACATCGAGTGAAATATCGCCAACGCCACCAGCGTAGCCGCTGTGGCTGTGCAAATCGACAACATACCGCATGGAGTCATTCCCTTCTTCGCGTGTCGGTGCGGTCGAGCCCGTCCAGGGCTTCGTCCAGGAGGAGTGGTTCTTCGCCGGTGAGGCGTTCATGGTAGCGGAAGGCCCAGAGGGCACGGCGGTAGGCGAGGTTCGCTTCGGAGACACGGTTTTCCGTCTCCAGTTCTTCCCCGAGTTCCAACGACCGTTCGCCAATCTCGACCAGGCTCTGGTTGGCGCCCTGGTCCGGCCGGGCGGCGCCATCGCAACCGGAAAGCGCCAGCGCCAGCCCGAGGGCGAGGAGCGCGGGCGCTCTTCCCCCCAATGCCGCCAGCCAACTCAGGATGGTCCGTCCACAGTGAATCATCCTGTCCATTGTGTGAAAAAATACCGTGAAAGGCAAGGGTGTGGCCGATCCGGACCGGCGCCCGAGGGGCCGCTCCGTGGATTTCTCTCGGACCCGGTTACGGTTCGGCGACCAGGTCTATCACCGTCATTTCGGCCGGGGTAAGAAAACGGACCGGCGGTCCCCAGAAGCGGGTGCCGTTCGTGATGTACTGGCGGCTTTCCGCCCGGTCGCGGCCGGCCGGGGCCGGCAGGACGGTCATTCCCTGCGGGAACTTCCAGAGGAGCCGGACAATGTACCGGACCGGCCAGACCTGTCCGCCGTGGGTGTGACCACTGACGGCCAGGTCGAACCGGCCCAAGGCCGCCTCGGGCACTTCCGGCCGGTGGGAGACGAGGAGGCGGAAGGCGTCCGGGTCCAATGACGCTGCCTGGTCGAGGGCGTCCGGGATTTCGACCCGGCCGCTTACCTGCGGATCGTCGACGCCGGCGACGACGATGGGACCGGCCTGGACGGCATCGCCCCGGAGCAGGGTGAACCCGGCTCCACGGATGAATTGGATCGACGGTTCGCGGCCGGAGTAGAGTTCGTGATTACCGAGGACGGCGACCTTGCCGAACCGGTATGTAAGGCGCCGGAGTTCGGCCGCCTGCCAACTGTCCGGCGCGAACCGGCCGTCGACATAGTCACCGGCCAGGACGACGATGTCCGGATCCTGGCTGTTCGCCAT
>JAJBTL010000300.1:3637-4285 GCA_020860865.1 Planctomycetota bacterium
GTTCGCCATGTCGACAATGTGCCGGAGCGTCCCGGCGCTCGTCCACGGCGTGATGTGGATGTCGGCCATAAGGACCAATCGGACCGACGCGACGTTGTCCGGCAGCCGATCCGTCGCCACCTGCACCCGGCGGATAATCGGATGCGCCGCCTCGAACAGGGACCAGCCGTAGGCGACGAGGGCGAGGACGAGGGCCATCCGGAACATGCCGGGAGAAGCGAGAACCCGGTGCCAGCCGGTTCCGGCGAAGCGGTCCGCGAGCCAGGCAAAGCCGGCGAACAATTCCCGGAACAGGAATATTTCCGCCGTTATGATGACGAGGCCGATCCAGAGATAGGTGGCGTGATGCACCCAGTCCGCCGCCGACCGGCCGCGAAAATAGATGTGGTACATGCCGAGGAGAAAGACGATCCCGACGGGGATTTGCCACCAGCCGCCGCCGAAAGCGCGGCGGAGATTTAGGAACACGTAGAGGTGAAGACCGACGATGACCGCGGTAAAAACGAGGGGGAAAAAGCGCATGGAGGGTGGTCGTCCTTGTGTGATGTATCGGGAGCGGCATAGCGCCGGGCGATGGATACGTGGGTAAAATAAGAGCGTGTTATAAAAATGCGTCTCGTCGCGCCATACTTCGTCAAAATCGGCTCT
>JAJBTL010000422.1 GCA_020860865.1 Planctomycetota bacterium
ATCCTCACTCACCTGTTCAACCAGGGGCCGGAAGGCTTCTGCCGTGGCGTCAGCCCGTCCGGCTTTGCCCGGCAGCACGACCGGACCGTCAGCGATGTCAGTCGCGACATGACGGCACTGGCGCAGAAGGGCGCCCTTGTCCGTTCTATTCGCGGCGGCCGGATGCGGTATCACCTGAATGTCCCGAATCCCCGGGTGGCGCGGGTGCGGGCGGAAGATATTTTGTAAAACGTCCGAGAAGAAATTTGAACGACAGCCAACCTCATGCGTTGAATGCGTCGGCCGACGGGAAACCGTCCGGCCGGCGTTTCGTATTGCGTGAAGGTAACGGCCGGTCGTGAATTCGTGAAAAAGTCCTTGTAAAATGCCTGTTTTTACCATGCCTCCGGACGTGACCGGTCCGGGCCGAAACCGTCTGGTACCGTTATGTACTTCCCCGCGTCGGGATCATCGCGTGTAGGGATCGGGAAATTTTCCGCTTCCCGGGCAATTATCATTGAAGCTCGACCCGCCAAACAGTCGAAGAAAGAAATGTAACATCTAAAAGCTTCCTGGAATTTCTGTGAAGACTCGGCCGCCGCCGCGACCTCTTTTCCGTGGGACTCACCGTACTTTTCGGTGAACTTTTCAGGAAGTTGGATCGGCCAGCGTCAAGGCGTTCACGGCGTTCCGGGACAGGCTGCTTTTTTACGACGAAATCCACAGTCGCCACATTGGACACCGCGCCAGCGCGGCGATTCTGGGGGAGAGTTTCGTCCGCCATACGCGGACGCGAAGACTCAAGGAGAGATGGCCGTGTCAGAAAAAACGATGTCCTCAAAGGTGGCCGTGCCCCGGGGAACGAAGTTCCGCAAGATCAACATGTCGCGCAAGGTCGCGAACTGCCCGCGCTGCAACGAAGTGTCGAAGCGCCATTCCATCGGCCGCCGCCGCCTGCGGGAAGTCGGCATTTCCGGGCCGACCGTTCTCGAAGTGACCTATTCGAAACACTACTGCGAGAAGTGCCGCAAACACTTTTCGCTGCCGATGGACCACCTCGCCCTGCCGTCCGGCCGCTTCACGAACCGGGTACGCCGCACCGCCGTCGACCTGGTCATCAAACAGGCCCTGACCCTGGAAAAAGCCACCCAGCGCATGCGTCAGAAATACTACGTCCACGTCCCGCCGACCACGCTCCACGACTGGGTGGTGGCTGAACTGACCCTGGCGTAAGCATCCGTCACAGGGAACCGCCCATACCGGTCCAAAACTTGAACGTGGCGTTCGGCAAACGAATGCTTTCTCATTAAGTACCGTCCAGCGGCGATTGACCGGGTTCGCCCGTCCGTCGCAGCTCACAAAGTACCTCCTATCTCCTCCTCCTTTTTGGTACTGCGTTCCCAACGAAAGAACCGGCCTGGTCAAGGGCCGGTTCTTTTGTTGTACGGATTTGGCTGCCCGGAATTTCGGGACGGAGGCTGTTTCAGAAACCCCGCCGCCCTACTCCGCCTTCAGCATCTTCCGGGTAATTTTCCGGGGAATCTGCTTGGTGGCGTTGGCCGCCTTTTCCTGTTCCTCGGCCTGGGCGGTGCGGTATGGTTCTGTGATGTAGTGCATCATCGGCACCAGTGACTGGTTCGGGTCGCCGGAGCCGTCGTAGAAATTGCAGATGACCGGGACGCCGAGTTCCCGTTCCATCTGCGGGAAGACGGATGTGGTGATGGTCCCGGGCATGCAGAACATCGGACTCGCGTTGACAATGGCCTTGGCGCCGTCCTTCTTTACGAACAGGGCGGCACGGCCGAGTGTGAGGACCGCTTCGCCTTCAAAGTGCCACGGCAGGTATTTACAGCCTTCCTCGAGAAGGACGTCGATGGGGTGTTCGTGCCGGTCCTTCAGGATGTCCGAAGCGAGGTCGTAGTATTTGTGTTCGATTCGGTTGAAGAAATACCGGGTCTCCAGCCAAATCCGCGCCCGTTCAAGTATCGCGCCAATGCCCTGTGACTGCTCTTTCACGAGGAGAGGGCGGAGGTGGTTCGTGTACATTATCCATTCGCTGATTGGCGCGAGCCAAGCCTCGCCGCCGAGTTCCTCGATGCGGCGGCAGAGGTCGTGGTTGAGGAACGGATCGCAGCGGACGTAAATCTCCCCGACAACACCGACCAGCGGCCGGGGCGCGGTGTATTTCGGCAAGGCCGCCAGTTCCCGGGCGCAGGCGCTGACGGCGTTTTCGATTTCACCCTTGTTCCCGGTGGAGAACGACGCCTCCATCTTGACGGTGTACCGTTCGACCACCCGGTCCACCGCGCCCTTGTCGATTTCGTAGGGACGGGTCCGGTGGGTCATCTTCCGCATGATGTCGGAGGCGATGAGGGCGTGGTAGATAAGCATCCGGGCGTCGGTGTCGATGCCTTCGTAGGCGTTTTCGGCGGACGGGGACATAATCTGCACCTTGTCCCAGCCCTTCCGTTCGAAAATCATTCGGTTGAGTTTGGCGTACTGGCCGAAGCGGCAGGGACCGCAGGCGGTGGGCATGAAGAAAATGACGTTTTCCGGTTGGACATTGTCCCGCTCCATCGCGGCGAGGAGGGCGCCCGTCGTCGCCGGACACGGCACGCATTCGCCGCCGCCGGTGTGTTTTTGGCCGATGGCCATGGTGGAGGCGTCCTCGTCCAGGGCGCGGGCGTCGTAGCCGATACTCCGAAAGGCGGCGGCGGCGAAGCGCTTGCCCCACGGTTCCATCGGCGGGATATACATGACCTTGCCATTGCCGGGACCGGAAATGCGCGATTCTTCAAGACGTGCCATAACTCAAATCCTCAGGGCTGAAGCGCTTTACTCTTAGCGGGACGTGCAGACACAGATTAAAACCTCTCACAAAAAAAACGTATCTTATTGTACAAGACGAGGGTAGTCGGCAACCATAATGTAAACCGCAGGCAGTTCGATTTCCTCATACCAGTGTGCACGCTCAAAAACCGCCGGAAAAAACGCACCGCCTCACGACCGCCCACACCGAACACCGGACGGTACTCGGCGCCTCCCCTGCCCGCCTACAACTTCGGCGTAATCAGCCAGCGGAGCATGGAGCCGCCGAACCCGGCCCGTCCGACCTCAAGGCTGGCAACGGCGCCTTTCCGCAGTTCCACCGTGCCGTCCTTGGCGCCGATGAGGTAGGCGACCAGATTGGCGAGATCCGGCGCGTGGCCGACCATGAGGAGCGCTTCGCCGTCCGTGCCGTACTCGTGGAGAAGGGACGAACCGGTATCAGTCCGCATGCCGCTGGCGAGGCGTTCGTCCTGGCGGACCGGTATGGCCTTGTCCACCTGTTCCGCCACTATCTGGGCGGTTTCCCGGGCCCGGGGGAACGGGCTCGTGACAATGGACAACGGTCCAGGGCCGAT
The DNA here is from genome assembly GCA_020860865.1 of Planctomycetota bacterium. Classification (GTDB taxonomy): domain Bacteria; phylum Planctomycetota; class SZUA-567; order SZUA-567; family SZUA-567; genus JAJBSZ01. The sequence goes on from JAJBTL010000422.1 coordinate 3,384, forward strand.
GACCTTGAGCCAGGCGCCCATCTTTTCCGCCTGGGACCGGCCTTTTTCAGACAGCACCCGGGTAAAGTCGTTCCCGGTGCCGTCCTCGGCATCGGCATGCCGCATAACATATAATTCCATTCCTCTCCCCCACCCACCACGAGGCGCCAAAAGGCCACATGTGCCGTTTTGTTGCCGTGGATACGATTCGGCGGCAGGTCGCCCTGCCGCCGAAAACGTTGAGTATACCAGCGATTCCCCGGATTTCAAGCGATGTTTCCCGGGGGAAAACGGGATTCATTTGGAAGCAGCGACAACCCGGGTAGTTTTCAATTTCCGCATGGCGGTCGGGTAGTCGTGGAACTCGTCGTTCAGCCTGAAAATCGGCAGGCTGTCCAGCATGGTGTGGGCGGCCATGACATCGGCGGAACCGTCGTGACGCCAGCCGTCGTGCAGCTTGACATAGGATTCGAGATTGTGCTCGGTATATTCGAGGCCCATCATTTTCAGCTTCGACTTGGCCGCATCGCACTTGCCACACCCCGGTTTGGAATAGATCTGAATGGTCATGCAAACACTCCCCGATAGAAAAACAGTCATAAAAAATGTTGTGACGACACAAAAAAATCCACCGTCCGAACCGTGGAAAAGTTCGAACGAGCTTGTTTTCACACCCTGTTGCGATAAAGTATGACGACGATACCCCGGGGAAACATCCCCATCCAAACATGGACGGCCACCCCCATTGTTTCCCGGTTTCGTCCGGGTTGGGTTCGGACGAGTACACAATCCGAATCAGTTGCGCACTGTCCCGCGCAACAATTGTCATTCTACGAAAAAGATTGAGGTAGTCAAGATCAAAAAAACGAAATATAGGAACAGGGATCACCCTTGCCACTATATATAGTGT
>JAJBTL010000069.1 GCA_020860865.1 Planctomycetota bacterium
CATCGGCCCGCCAGGAGGCCGAGACAGCCCTGGCCGCCGCCCAGGGCCGGTACGACGCGGAACGCGAATCCCGGTCCGAACGCGCCTTTCAACAGCGCACGGCGGAAGAACGTGCCGTTCAGGCCGAGACCGCCCGCCGCCGTCTGGCCGAGCGGCTCGAGGAAGCGGAACAGGCGGCGCCGACCGCTGATCTCGCCGCCGCCACGGAGGAAGCGGCCAGCCTCTTCGATCAGGCGGAACAGGCGGTGCGCGCCGCCGAAGCGGCCCTGACGGCTTTGAATCCGGATCGCACCGTCCAGATGCTGGAAACGCTGACCGGCACGGCGGACACCCTGGCGAAGGGCATGGAAATAGACGCCCGCGAACTCGGTCAGCTCACCGGAGAGCTGTTGGTCCGTGGCGACACCGGCCTGTTCGACGAAATGCAGCAGGCTGAACGCGATCTGGCCGAGGCGGAGGAGCGCCGCGACCGGCTCGAACAGGCCGCCGCCGCCGCCCGGTTGTTATATGAAACGATGCGGCAGCACCGCGCCGCCGCCCGCCGCGAATACACGGAGCCGTTGAAGAAAAAGGTGGAGGAACTCGGCCGCTGGATTTGGAACCAGTCCTTTTCGGTCGAACTGGACGACGAAAGCCTGTCCATCAGGACCCGCACCCTGGACGGTGTGACCGTCCCGTTCGACAGCCTCAGCGGCGGCACCCGGGAACAACTGTCCCTCATCTTCCGCGCCGCCTGTTCGATGATCGTCTCCGAATCGGAAGGCATGCCGCTTATCCTCGACGACGCCCTCGGCTACACCGATCCGGAACGCCTCCAGGTCATGGGCGCGGTCCTCGCCCGCGCCGCCCGCGAGTGCCAGATTCTCGTCTTCACCTGCGTGCCGGAACGCTACGCGTTTGTCGGGCGGGCAAAGATTATCGACCTGTCGTAGTTATGTGAAATGAAATAATGAAACCGCCGTCACGCAACGGCGTCGTGCCGCATGGACAACATAGAAAGGGAGAGGTGCACACATGGATTACGCGACGATACGGGCCAACTTCGAGAAACACGGTTTTGCGACCCAGCTCTTCTCCACCGCCGAGGAGGCCAGGAACTATTTTGTCGAATCCCTCGACAAGCAGACTATCGGTTTCGGCGGCAGCATCACCTTGAAGGAGCTCGGGCTTTTTGAAGCACTGAGTGAACGGAACGCCGTTGTCTGGCATAACCGCGTCGCCCACGCCTTCGACGTCAGGCGTCTGGCGAACTGCGCCCGCGTCTACATAACCAGCGTGAACGCGGTCAGTGAATCCGGCGAAATCGTCAACATAGACGGCACCGGCAACCGCGTCGCCATGACCGCCTTCGGCCCGGACATCTGCTATTACGTGGTCGGCCGGAACAAGATCACGCCGGACCTGGCGACCGCCCACCATCGGGCGCGGAATATCGCCGCCCCCCTGAACGCGAAGCGCCTCGGCGCCAAAACCCCCTGCGCCGCCCAGGGCGACAGGTGTTACGACTGCGACAGTCCCGCCCGCATCTGCCGAATCACCACCATCACCGACCGGGCACCATTCAGCATGAAAAGCGAAATTGTGTTCGTCGATGCTGATTTGGGGTTGTAACAAACATTTCGCCCATTCTGTGCACCTTCCTTATGGTGTTACCTCTGTCCCTAAAATAGAAACGGCATCATCAAGAATCCCTCATGTGGCATGACGGCAATGACTTCTAAAAAACTTCAAAATTACCAACTTCAGCACGGGAGGCAATAATGAATGCGCTATCTCATCCATGGATAGTCAACCTCGAACTAACCAACCATTGCCCAATGAAGTGTGCAATGTGTCCACGAACATATGAGATGTCTCGTAATAAGGGGTATATGGACATCAATCTTTTTAAGAAAATCATCAATGATTATAGCGTAAACTACGTTGATGATGGGGGATTCACTTTATGGCTTCATCATTTCGGCGAGAGTTTGATGCATCCGCATTTCGATACAGCAATTAAGTATCCAGTATCCAAAGGAATACGGACAGGTATTTCTGTAAATCCTATTATGTTGGATGCCACCACAGCGGAAAGACTTCTTTCCTCTCACCCGAATATTATCTATTTAATGCTCGATGGTGACGACGAAGAAAGTTTTTACCGCGCCCGTGGAATCGATGGTATTTATTGGTTGTCGGTTGAAAACGCGGTGGACACCATCAATCTGAAGAACAAGATCTCCCCAGAAACAATAATCCAAATAACTTTGGTTGATAATCCACTCTGGAAAGACAGCTTGGATCGTGCTGAAAAATTCTGGCGTGAGGCGCATCAGATCAATATATTGCGTAAAGAGTTTTGGGTATGGAATGGGGGAATTGATGCTATAAATGCGATGTGCGAACCCAACGGGCAAGAATCAATATGTCAAACTCCGTGGAATTATATCTCGATAACATGGGATGGGCTGGTGGTCCCATGTTGCGCTGATTTCAATAACTTATTTATTTTAGGTGACCTCAACAAGGAATCAATTGACCAAGTGTGGAACGGTTCACGTGTCGAAGAACTTCGCGCGGAATTATCGAGTAAGATAGTTACAAATAACTTGTGCGGTTCCTGTCCATACACCGCCCATATCAACTAACGTACTTTTATGAATATGCTCCAATAAACTTCACAAAAAGACCGGACGTCAAAAGGCGTCCGGTCTTTGTCTGAATCTGGAAAATGACCGGGGTATACTTTTTAGTTATTTGTGGTGGTAGTGGCGGAACGGGTTGTCGTCGTGCCGGTATCCCGGTCCATGAGGGCCTTGAAGTTGTCGGCATTGCGGCTCGGGTTCGAGGCGTCGTAGCCGTAGCTGCCTTCCGGATTGTACTGGAAGACGAGAATCGATCCCGGGTTCCGCACGCTGGCGGCGGGGCGGCCGGCGTCGTCCATGGCGCCGCCGCCGGTGTCGGTGCAGATGAATATGCGGCTGCCGGACGGATCGATGGCGGCGGCCCGGTAGCGGTTCCGCGAACGGAACAGCTTGTCGTAATCACCCTGAATCTCTTCCGAGTCGCCACTGAGGCGCACCTTGAACAGTGCGCCTGTCTTCAGGGTGGTCATGAGGAGGGAGTTCCGGAAGCCTGAAATGGCGCCGTCGGCCGGGTAGTGGATGATGGAACTCGGCGCCACCGTCGGCCAGCACAGGTAGGCGTGGTCCGGGCCGCAGCGGGAGTCGGAGAAATTATGGTCGTTCCGGACCGTGTAGAACGTCTTTACCGGCGGCACGAATTCGGGATCGAACCATTCCAGTTCGTGCTGGGTCGGGACGCCGTCCGGGATGACGTTGGCGTCATACTTCAGGCTTTGACAATTCGGCGCGGCCGAATAGTTCGCGTAGACATAGCCCATGCCGTCCCGGAAACCGGCGACGTGGGGCCAGCCGTAGTTGCCGCCCGGCACGAGAACATTCAGTTCGTCGTCCGACGACGGGCCCTGCTCGCAGGAGTACAGGGTGTTCCCAACAAACGTCAGGCCCTGCGGGTTCCGGTGGCCATAGGTGAAGACATGGCTCCTGATGCCGCGGATGTACGGGTTGTCGGCGGGGATGGAGCCGTCCGGGTTGATGCGGAGGGATTTCCCTCGGTAGCTGTCCCAATCCTTCCAGTCCAGTTCGTCCATCGTCGGGAGGCGCTGGGCCTCGATGGGGAGGCAGAAATTGCTGCCCTGGTTGTGGCCTTGTTCCCCGATTGTCAGGTAGATTTTCCCGTCCGGGCCGACCCGGACGCGGCCGGCGTTATGGTCGTCGCCGGCGGGCAGGCGGTCGAGGAGAATGCTGGCGGTGCCAAGGTTTTCCGCCGATCGGTTATACGGGAACTTCACCAGCCTGCCCCAGCGGTCGTTGCCGTCCTTCATCGTATAGTAGACGTAGAGGACGTCGTCGCCGCCGGACGTCAGGAACCCGGGGCCGAAGGCCATCCCGAGAATGCCCTCGTGCTGCGGGCCGGGATAGGCTTCCTGGATGGTGCCGACGACCTTCTTTTCGCCCGTGTTCGGGTTGACCCGGGTGATGCGAAGGCCGTGCCGCTCGGTGACCCACAGATGGTTGTCCGGGCCCCACAGCATTTCCCACGGCATGTCGAGGCCGGTCGTGAGAACATAGCCGATAAACAGCTCGGCGGTGGGGATGTAATCGCGGTTCGCCAGGATGTCGTCCTGGCCGGCCCGAACGG
>JAJBTL010000221.1:0-1374 GCA_020860865.1 Planctomycetota bacterium
CTTCATCGGCGTCAACACCACCGGGCTGGCGCAGGGAATCCGCGATTACCACGAAATCGTCAATAACAACGTGGTGCTCAACCTCGTCTCCGGCAGCATGCAGGTGAACTGGGCGGGAACGTCCGCCAATTCGTTGTGGAGCTCCGACACCAACAATAAGAACTGGTCGCGCGGCACCAACACCCTCGCCTTCCTGAATGGTGACACCGCCGTCTTCGGTTCCACTGGCGAAAAAAAATGTCCGCGTCCACGATGACGGGGTCCGCGTCGCGGCGATGGACGTCACCGTCACCGGCTACACCTGCTCCCTAAACGCCAGCAACACTCCCGCCATCAGGGCAACGGGAGCGATCAACCGCAACGGGTCGGCGCTGGACATTTCCGGTTATACCCCGGGTGAGACGTCCTATCCGGATGGGACCAGCCGACAAACTCTTGTCGAAGGCGGCTCCATCACCGGGTTCAGCCCGGGCGCAGTCACCGTCAATAATCAGGCCAAAGCCGATTTCCTGTCAGTGAGATCATTCCTTGAAGACAACAAAAGGATTGTGGTGGAGACGGGGCTAACATGGTACAGCGAGGACAGCGGCCGAAGGGCGCACGGTGACTTCAACATCGCGGATGGCTCGGCCTTTACCCTCGGCGCGGCACTGTCCGACAACAGCGGTTCCACCAACAAGCGTGACGACTGGGACGGCAACAGCTTGACCAAACTGGGTACCGGAACGCTGATCCTCTCCGGCGTGAACACCTATACCGGGGACACCCGCGTCGCTGCCGGCACCCTCGCCCTCGCCAACGCCGATGCGCTGGCGAAAACGGGGGCGTTCGGATTGGAATCGGGCGCGACCCTCGACTTCAGGACCTATGCGCCTGACGCCGCCACCGCCCGCATCGGCGCGACCAAGGCGGATATCGCCGGCGTCGTACTGGTCGGGGCGGGCAGGACGCTCGTTTTCGACAACGACGCGACGTTGAAAACCGGCGGCGAGTTCCGTTACTGGGCCACCAACGCGTCGGCTACCGGCAACACCCGCGTCGAAGACACCCTCGCCGTCGAAAACAACAACGGCAGGGCCAACATCTTCTTCGGCGAGGATGTCGGGCAGTATCGCGGCCAGACCTTCCTTAGCGCCGGCACCTTAAACGGGTTCGAAAATCTGACGAGCGACCTCTACAGGTTCGAGCGCGTCGGAGACGGTGTGCGGATAGCCTCGTCCTACACCATGACGGAAGTTATGGAAAACATGTTCGGCGTCGGCGGCTTCAGTTCGAACATGGCGGCGGGCGGGCGATACAACGACGCGTACCTGGGCACCGCTCCCGCCTCCATTTCAGAGGGCGTGGAAAGCTACCTCCAGAAAATGGCCCCCT
>JAJBTL010000221.1:1384-4191 GCA_020860865.1 Planctomycetota bacterium
CCACCATCGCCACCATTACGAGCTACCATCGCTTTCAGGGTCAGATCGGCGGCCACATCGCCGCACGGCGGAACGGCAGGCATATAGCCGAAGTCGTGTCCGTCGCCTCGGACAGCGGACTTGCCTCAATGCGAAGCACCACGCGTTTTCCCGCCCGCCCGGCACGTATGCATTGCGGGCGTGAGCTGATGGGCAGGATATGGGGCGGCGGTTACGGCGTCTGGTCGGACCAGAATTCCCGGAACGGCGTCGCCGGTCACGAATACAAGGGTGGCGGGTTTTTGCTCGGCACCGATATGACTTTTCTCGACAGCGTCACCGTCGGATTCGCCGCCTCCTATACCCGAGGCAAAACCGACGTCGACGACCTTATGACCAAGTACGACTCCGACATCCTTAATCTTGGTCTCTACGCCAATTACATGCACGCTTCTGGGCTGTTTGTAAACTTCGGCATCGGTTACGGTCACGGCTGGAACGATTACGACGTTAACCTGATCCTCGGCGGCAAGAAAAGCGGCAAGTTCCGGAGTCAGGTTTGGTCGGCGGATCTCGAGCTCGGTTACGAATGGCAGGTCGGCGGCGGCTTCCCACTCATCACGTCGGTGGCCGTGAACTACATACACAACCGCGCCAACGACTGGACCGAATCGGCCTCAGGAGCGGGACTCGCCAACCGTTATGCCACCGATAGCCAGAACCTCTTCGATATTCCGCTCACCATGCGCTTCAACAAGGTGTTTGCGCTGGGCGGCGGCCGGTATATTGCACCCGAGGTAAAGGCGGCGTGGATCGCCACCTCCGGCAACAAACGTCCGAGCCTCACCGCCGGCTACGCGGGCGTGGGTGGTGGCTACACCCAGTACGGGATCAATCCCGGCAAGAGCCGCTGGCTGGTCGGCGGCGGCGTGAGGGCCAAGCTGTCCGAGCGCGTCGGGGTAGGGGCCGAATACACCTTCGAGCGCCGCGGCGGCTACTGGAACCATAACGTGTCGGCCAGTTTGGGCGTGTCATTCTAAAATTGCTTTATACCCAAAAATTCTACTCCAATGCATCACACCCGGCCACCGTCTCCGATTGGGACGGTGGCCGGGTTTCTATGGAGGATGGTTTACCACAGCATTGCATATGCGTCCGTTGCGTAACCACTACTCAAGCCACCCGCAGACGCGAGGGGTCCCGAGGGCAGTGCAAAAACGGAAAGATGTCGAACAGCCGAAAAAAACGATGAACGTCCTCGGTTTGTGAACTCCAACCGCTCCTATTTCCGCGAAATCTATTACCGTGGGAACAGGACCGAAGGCAAACACGACCAGGTCATGGTGCTTCTTGGCAAAAGTCCCAATAGCGCCATTGCTCGGTTTACGGCAATGGCCTCATCACCTGCGACTACTGCGGACGCTCCGTCCTGGGCAAGATTAAGCGGAAGGGTGGCCGCGAATACTATTGCCGCTTCTTTGGCTACCACAAGGAAGACTATCCCAGTAACCGCCAGCATAAAACGCAATAGGAAAAATCGCCTGATAGTGCCAAAATTCTCAAAACCCTTGAAAGCGACGTGATTTAGCGCGGATGCAGCCGAAAAGAGACTAATTTTCAAAATCGTCTGCCTGAACTTCGTTTTTAAAAATGGCAATCTCGACATTACAATGATAAAGCCCTTCAACGCAATCGTCGAAGGGCTCAAGTTGAAAATTGGTGCGGAAGAGAGGACTTGAACCTCCACGACCTTGCGGCCACTAGCTCCTGAAGCTAGCGCGTCTGCCATTCCGCCACTTCCGCTTGAAGAGCGTTTTATGGAAAGGAGAAGTATATGGATATCAGGTCAGTTGTCAAATGTTTTCTTGGTTATTTAAGGTGAATAGCGCTCGAATTAGGATGTAAATTTGCCATTTACATATTTTTACAACTTCATTGTAATCAAACAAATAGCTGCCAGCGAGAAAACTATACGGTATCTATAGCTTTTTGACATGTAGAATGAGGCTAAATTACTCAGCTTGTTTTTTGAAGATGAAATAGGACGTTGCTACCCGATAATCATTTCCTGCCAGTGGTTAATAATACCCGCGCATTCACTAGAACGGATGGTCCTCAAGCCCTTCCAATTCTACCAGGCAGCGTTCCAGGCGCTCTTTCAAGCCATCCGGGACGATCCTCGAGGTGGCGAGGCGTTTGCGGAGTTCTCGGGCGGCGCGAAGGACTGACGCGAGGTCGGCCTTGTCTTCCCGGGAACCGGTGTCCGGGGCGGAATCGACGGGCGGGCGGAGGATTTGGCGGAGTTCACGGCGGAATTCAGGTTCCTCGCCTTCGCCTTCGAAGGCGCGGCGGTGGAGTTCGTTGATTTTTTCCTCAGGCATTTCCTCACGGTTTCGGACCCGGTCCAGCAGTTCGACCGTCTGGAAGTCGGGAATCTCCGGCACCGGACCGGCGACGGGGGACTCTTCATACTCACGGAGCCGCGGGGCTTCGTATTTTTTCATATAATTGTAGCTGGACATGAGCTTTTGCACCGTCGGCTTCTTCAGACCGAGTTCGCGGGCGCAATACACTTCAAAATCGTCGTAGCCCCACTCCTTGTAATCGCCGCCAAAGACCACCTCGTTCAGGAGGCGGCCAAGTTCGACCCACGAGGCGCGGAACTGCCGTAGGGCAAGCATCACCTTGTGCCGGAGGCTGCCGGGTTCAAGCTGGTCGAGGCGGGCATCGATCTTTTTAACCGTTGATACCGTCATAGTCATCCTTTAAATATAAGCGCGGCCGCACTCTGAATCGGTGCAGGCGGCCGACATTCCACGAGTCTGTAA
>JAJBTL010000252.1 GCA_020860865.1 Planctomycetota bacterium
AAGGCGCTTGCTTCGGAAAATTGCACCGTCGGATAATTCAGACAGAACCTAACACCGTACTTGTCGGCGGTAGTGGCAATGCTTTACGTCGGGAAGACGATTCTGCGGCGCCGGCGCCCGGACGCCGGACCGAAACGAGATCACACTCTTTATAGTTATCGAATAAAATGGCGGAATACTTGAATAATCCTTTGCGCCGGGTCAGGATTTGTTTTTCAGGCCAAGAAACGCCTTGAATTCCTCCACCGGAACGGTCCGGAACTGGGCATACGATTTTCCCGGCACACCTATAGCCTGAACCGGACAGTAGCCGACGCACCGCTGGCAGGACTGGCAGTGGTCCAGGAGGACGAACCGTCCGTCCGCTTCCCCGATGTTCGCCTCCGGGCAGAGATCGCGGCAGAGGCCGCAATGGATGCACTTGTCCTGATCGATGGCGAGGGGGAACAGCCGCTGGAACATCCGGAACGACAGGCGACGGCGACCGATGGCGGCGAGCACGGTGGCGACGAGGTTCAGGCGGCTCGTGCTCCAGCGGGTCCGGCCGGCGAGGAGGTCGTCGACGAACCGGCCGGCTTTTTCCGTGACTGCCGCGACCATCGCACTAAAGGCGTCGGCGGAGGGAATGCCGTTGCCGTAATTGCCGCACATGACGAAGGCCCTGGCGCCGACGAGGCGGTAGCCTTTACGGCGGAGGAGGCGGCCGATTGGTCCGGCCATGCCGCCGCTCATGCCGCCCATGCTGGCGACGAGAAATGTTTCCCGGCCGTGGCCGGGCGGCAGGGCGTCAACGAAACGCCAGACCGTCGGGTAGGAGGTGAAACAGGCGAGGGGCATGACGAGGCCGAGGGCGGCATTGTCCTGGTCGGCCCCGGGGAACCGGTCCGGGTTGTCCATCGGCAGCACCTGGACGGTCTTTCCGGCCTGGCGGAGACGGTCCGCCACGGCGTTCGCGAGGACGAGGGAGTTGCCGGTGCCGGTGAAGACGGCGAGGGTGACGGCGGTGGCGTTCATGACTGGTTTCCTTGCGGCTGGCGTTGGCTCAAGAATGTTTTACATCGCGGAACAACTCTGGCACCAATTCCCGAAAAAGACGACGGCCCCCTCGACGAGGGGCCGCGATGTTCGGAGGCGGTATACGGTTACGGTATGACCGGGACGTTCTCGCCCATGGGCGTACCGGTGGCGGATCTGTCCAATTCACCCGAAGTGGACGAATCGGCTTCGCGGTCGAGAATGACGCCGATAACCGCTTCGTCGAGAATGCCGACGTCGGACGCGGTTTCGCTGGTCGGCGCGGCGTCGTCGCTGGCGACGGCGGTGTCTTCGACAACGTCCTCCGCCGGCGCGGCGGTTTCGTCGCCGTAGCGGCTGGCGGTGGCGGTGAAGGTATCGGCGGATTCGACCGTTTCCGGAGTGTCCGCGACTTCTTCACCTTCCACGACTTCCGCGCTGTCAGTGCTTTCCGAAACGTCCTGGCTGACGGTGGCGGCTGACGAGTCATTCGCTGTTTCAACCGGAGTTTCGTCAACGACGACGGCGGTTTCTTCGACAATTGCTTCAACCGGCGCGGCTTCGGATTCGGCGGCTGGCGCCACTTCCGACTCCGGTGTCATGGTCGGGGTCGTGGTGGGGATATGGTCTTCGAAGGTGTCGACGCCGTCGTCGGTGGCGGCGGCGGCTTCCGGTTCGGCCGGCGCAGCGGGTGCGGCTGGTGCCGCTGCGGGAACCTTCGCGTCGTCCGTGACCGGCGGTTCCGGCTCGGCGACCGGTTCGGCGGTGGGTTCGGATTCAGCCGGGGTTTCCACGGCTTCGGCGGTGGCCGGTTCAAGTACCGAAGGTTCAGCCACCGGCTCGGCGACCGGTTCGACAACCGCTTCCGCAGCCGGTTCCGCCACCGTCGGTTCGGCTTCGGCGGCTGGTGCGACTTCCGTAGTCACGGGCTCGGCGACGACGGCTTCTTCCGGTGCGGGCGGCGTCGCCTCGTCGGCGGCGACCGGTTCGACAGACTCGGCCGCTTCGTCGACCATCTCGCGGGTCGCTTCCGGGGCCGGAATGGTCTGGACCGGCGCCGGGCCGTCGGCCGGCGTTTCGGCCGGTTCGGCCGGGAGCGATTCAGGGATAATGAACAGGCCGCTGTCCGCGTCGTATGCCGTCAGCGGCGTGGAGATGATCGGGGCGTCCTGGGAGTACTCGTCAAAAGGGGTGGCGTCGTCCGCCAGTCCCTCCCCGTCTTCCATGGCCAGGGCCTTGATTGCCTCAAGCTGCCTGGCGATTGCCGCTTTTTCCATTTCGAGGCCGGAAATCTGGCTGCGGAGCAGTTCGGCCTGGCGGCGGAACCGGGCCAGGTCGGCCTGGGTCTTTTTAAAGACTTCCTCGTTCACCTTCAACGAGTCGATGGTCGACGCCAGCTCCCGCTGCTCGGCGATGGCGTTGTTCAGGCGGTCCTCGAGGGTGGTGGCCTTGGCGTTGATTTCGTGACGTTCGGCCAACAGGGTGTCGCGGGCGGCCTGGTTCAGTTCGGCCCGCTTTTCCGCCTTCTCGAGCTGGTTGGACAGGATAAGGGCGATAATGAGGGCGGCGACAATGATTATCGCCACCATCACGGTCAGGGCCCGCGCCGTGATCGGCCGCTGCTTCAGGGCCTCGGCCAGCGGGCGCTGGGCTTCGTGAATGGCCGACGTGAGGAAGCGGCTGGCGTCCTCGGGCGTCCAGACCACCGGTTTCGATTCGTCAATTTTCGGCACGTGTGGCTTGTTGTCTGTTGACATGACTGTCCTTTCTCGGTTCATCCGGGGGAAGGAGGCAAAAACGGTCCGGGCATTCCGGTTTGAGCGCGGAGGACCGCTTTTGAGAATGGCGCACAGACGACCTCCCGGCTCTGACAGGGCCGAGAATGGTCGCCGGAAATCTTACGGGCGTAATTGATGCCACTACTGTAGCGTCTTTATCCAGACATGTCAAAGCATAACCGGCGAATAATCGTCTTTATCCGTTCCCCGCCGTTCCTGGCCGAATGGCCTTTTCCCTTGCTTTTATGCCGGATCGGGGCAATAATTACTCGACTACGTATGCACAACGGAAACTCGTGTCCTTATGGACTATCCCCAGGCAATGGAGCGTCATTGTGGCGAAAAAACCCCTTAAAGCGCTGTTCTTCGATGTCGACGACACCCTCTACTCCTCAACCGAATTCGCCGCCAATGCCCGCCGGCAAGCGGCTCAGGCCATGATCAAGGCCGGCCTCAAGGTGGACGAAACAACGATCCTCGAGGAACTGGACGAAATCATCCACGAGTTCGGTTCCAACGACGACCGCCATTTCGACAAGCTGCTCCGCCGCATGCCGAAGGAAGCGGTGCCGGCCGGCGGCAAGCTGTTCATCATCGGCGCCGGCATCATCGCCTACCACCAGTGCAAGTTCCGCCATCTCTCGGCCTACGAGGACGCCCTCGAGGTCATGCGCCGCCTGGCCGAGAAAAAGCTCATCCTCGGCACCATCACCGCCGGCATCCCGATGAAACAGGTCGAGAAGATTATCCGGTTGAACCTCCTGCCGATAATCGACTTCAACCGCATTTTCATTACGGAATCCGTCGGCATCGCCAAGACGAACACGAAAATCTACATGCATGCCTGCCGCTCCGTCGGCGCCAAGCCGGAAGAATGCGGCTATGTCGGGGACAAGCCGTCCGTCGACATCGACGTGCCGCACCGCATCGGCATGCGGACGTTCTTTAGCCGCCGCGGCGGCAAGCACGAGAAGGTGCCGGGCGAGGCCTCGCCGGATCACGTTATCCGCAACTTCTGGGATATCCTCGAGATCCTGGAAAAGAAATACGAGATGAGCCCCCCTGCAGGAGGCCTACCCGACGCTCCGCGCCGAAATCGACGCCGCTCCGGCCGAACGGGAGGGCGAGACCTATTACATCCTCCACGACCGGGCCGGCATCGCGCCGTCCAGGCTCCTCGTCTCGCCCCTTGGCCTCCTCGTCGCCGGCCGGCTGGACGGGGCGTCGTCCATCCTCGACATCGCCGACGGCCTCGGCCGGGAATACGGCGGCGCCGTTCGCTGCCAGGACGTCATGGACGTGGTGCAGGCCCTGGACGAGGCGCTGTTCCTGGACGGTACGCGGTTCCAGGACTTCCAGGCCGAAGCGGCCAGGGAGTTCCGGGC
>JAJBTL010000065.1 GCA_020860865.1 Planctomycetota bacterium
CCGACATGGTCAACCAGATCAAGTCCGCCGCCGATACCACCGGTATCGACGCCGCGCTCGTGTTTAACTCCGAACAGGAAATCGCCAAGCTTCAGAACGGCGGCGGCGGCGAAAATGCCGTCCAGGCCACCTATGACGTCGGCCTGAAGGACAAGGACGGCGAAGCCATCCAGGTCACCATGACCGCTCCGGTCGACAACGAGATGGTTGACGATCTCGAAATCAAGATCGGCGCCAAGGTCAATGCCGACGGCGAACTCGACGGCTACACCCTGACGATGGTCGACCGCTTCGGCGAAGACAAGACCGTCGATTGGGATGGCAAGAAGACAGTCGATCTCGGCAAGCTCTTCGGCGACGAACAGTACAATGGCATCAAGCTGAACGGCCTGTCCAAGGATGCCGATCCGGGCCAGACCATCTCCGATCTGTACACTGCCGAAACCGTCAGCCAGACCAAGGACGAATACGCCGGTATCGGATCGGGTGAAATGCGGCTCGATTTCAACCCCACCGACACCGAGGCCACCAATCTGAAGAATGCCGGCGTGAGTTCCGTCGACGTCACCGCCAGCGGCAGCTCCCAGGCGCCTGATTTTACCGTCGCCCTGAAGGACGCCAACGGCGACGTCATCAAGGAAGCGAAGCTCACGAGCGATCAGCTCCTCGCCCTGTCCGATGATCCGGACTCCGGCGTCACCTACGATGACCTCACCGGCTTCAACGTTGACGACCTCGGCAAGGCAATGGCTTCCCTCGCCACCACCGACGAGGAAAAGGCCCAGGCCCAAAAGGATTTTGGCGGCATCAGCTTTGGCGTTGATGGCTTCGTCGGCACTCCCAACGCCGCTCGCATGGAACCGGTCACCCTCTCCACCGGCAAGATCAGCTACCAGGTCAGCGAAGACGCCGATCTGACCCTTGCCACCCTCAAAGTCAAGTCGGACCACTTCGAAGTCGAAGGCGCTTCTTCCACGCCGAAACCCGCGAAGCCCGGGTATGTCGAATTCAGCTTCGGTGACGAAGTCGGCGTTGACGGCCGGTTCTCTTCCCGCGATGCGGAAGCCCAGGAAGCGCTCCGGAAGGCCATGGCGGCGTATGGCAGCACAGCCGACCTGAACTTCCAAATCGGTCTCGCCGATGGCGCCACGCCGGATAACATGTCGTACAAGCTCACGGCCAAAATCGGTACGGCCGAAATCGTCCTGGCCGAAGATTGGGACGGCAAGTCCGTCATCGATATGTCTGAAATTCCCCCGCTCGACGTCAGTGCCGAACCGAAGGCCCAAAACCTCCGCGATGCCCTCGCCAACATGGGCACTCTCCAGTTCGCGGGCGAGGTGGACGGCGCCGCTTTCGGCGACACCACCATGACGAACATCAAGGACAACAGCGGTCCGGTCAAGCTGACCAACTCGCTGTATGGCCGCGATTCCGGTTCGATTACCGTGGGTCTCGGATCAGACGCCTTGGAAAACCTTCACAACACGCTGAAGAACGCCACCGGCGCCGGCGCGGAGGAAACCCTCGCGGCGTTCGAAAAGGCCCTCCAGGAAGGTACTCTTAGGATCGAGTACTCCACCACCGGAACGCAGACCCATACCGATTATGATCTGGAACTTCGCCTGACCGACGGGACCAATGTTTTCGACCGGACGACCATCACACACGCCGCTCTCGGCCTGAACGCCAACGGTGTCACCAGCACCGCCGGCACCACCATCAATGCCGGCGCCAGTGTCTTCGACGGCGCCAATATCAAGATTGATGATGTTAAGAACAGGTATGACAACGGGGTTACCGGCGCAATCAATAATGATTCAGGTAGTGGTATCGTGTCGGGCGTCAATTTGAGCCGTACCATCGACTCGACCACTGTAACTATTGAAGCACCCGACCTTGACAATGTCACGAGGACCGGAGGCGAATACACCAAGTCTACTGGTTATGGCGATGGCCCAGGTGGTATTGAGTTCACCTTTGATGGTCTCTTTGACGAGGATGGCAATGCAGTTACCTTTACCTCGACTAGTGATACCGAAGAATTACGGGCACGATTGACTGACACTTTGGTGAACGCGGGTTTTGGCGCAGAAGACTTTGAGCTTGCCCTCAGGGTGGAAGAGACTGCTGACGGTTCTGGGACCGCCGCTTCTCCAAAATACGATGTTTTCCTCGATCTCTCATTTAATTCAGGAGCAAGCTCGGCCATCTACAAATTGACAGAAGGTTGGGATGGGAAAGAAAATACTTTTACAACGTCGAATATAGGTTTGGTTGATTCATATAATCTTGGATCAGCAACTGTCGGTGTTATTAATAATTTTGTCAATGAACTAGCATCGTTTTCATTTGAGGTAAGTGGCGACATCTCCGCTGCCAAGTCGGGATTCCTTGGCGAACCGTCATTCGCCGATATCAACGACCTTTCAATCGCTACCAATATTTATACAAGTCTCGCCGGAAATGGCGGCGATCTTGAAATGACGTTGGTGGAGGATGATTTAAAGGCTATATTCGCAGCTTTGGTCGACGACGAGACCAGAGCCAAATTCATGGAGGAAATCGCAGCTGGCGAAATAACTGTGGATTACTCCATCCAGTCTAAAAATGGTATCCTTGAACCCAACCATACTAATGGTTATGCGGTCAATATTGCCCTGCGTAGTGCAAACACTGGTAATCTTTACGGCACGATTGTGTCCACGATCGATTCTGTTAATGCTGACGGTTCGGGTGCTTCTGCAGCGACCGTGTTCCGGAGCTCCGCAACAGGAGCGGCGGATGTCTCGTTGACGAACGATGCCCTCGCGGCCACTGCAAATACCAATGAAAACGCAACCGGCCTCGATTCCGCAAGTATGGTCGGCGTTGGCACTGCTAACCTCGCGAATGCTGGCGCAGCTCAAGACTTTGGCACTCCCGCCACTGCGCCCTCCTCAAACACGCTCGTTGGCGCCACCGGCATCAACGGCTACCAGGACACCGACGAAAATGATGTCGTGGCTGCTAGCTTTACGGTTGCAAATACGAACGGTAACGGCACCTTCACGAATACGGCCGGGACCGACTTGGACGTGACCTTCACAGCGACCAACTCGTCACTCGATATCAACTATGCGCTTCAGGAAGCGTTGAAAGCGATGGACCCCGACGCTACGATCGCCTTCAGCTTTAACGGTGGCGGCACCACCGATCGCATCGCCAACACCGTGACGGCCACCGTAACAACCGGCGCTGGCACGTACGACCTGAACATTGGCGAGTGGGATGGCGTCAGCCCCATCGATCTTTCCAAAATCAGCATCGCGGGAAATTATACCGAAACCAACACCGCACTCCTGAATGACGTCGTTGACGCGCTTAAAGATCTCGGATCTTTGGAAGTCACCGCGACAAATGCTGGCGCGCCTGCGGTTATCGACCACGGCGATACGTTCGGCACTAATCCCGAGCTCACCGTTCCGACCGCCACAAGCACTACCGTGCTCGACAACCTGTATTCCGCCAACAGCGGTACTGTCGGCCTGTCCCTCGACGAACAGGCATGGAAAGACATTTATGCTGCGCTCGTGGCTGATGTTGGTAGCGCGGGTGGCGCTGATCGACTGAAGGCGTTTGAAGAGGCGGCGCGTGGCATTAACAATCAGAATCTAGCGTTTAAGGTGGCTGTAACCGGCGGTCCCGCCGACCATGGCAACTATGGACTCACGATTACCCTGACTAACGGGCTGACCGGATCGGATGAGGTCGAACTTGGTACCATCACCCTCACCCATGACCAACTCGGTTTGAACGATTCGGGTGTTACTCAAGGTGCCGGAACCAGCCTCAGAAATCTCAATTTTGATACGATTGGCGGCAATACCAGTCAGGCCTTCACTGGTGACGGGGCACGTTTGTCCGTCACCGACCGGCAGGGCGGGTATCGCGACAATATCGTTGGGGACGTGAATAGTCAGACCGGCTCGTACGACTACAAAAACGTCAACGCCGACATTACCTTCAACGACCCTGATACCACCCATGACGGCGCCGCCCAGTTCCCAGTCGAAGATCTCCTAACGGAAAACGACTGCTATAAAATTAACAAGGCCGAATACCTAAACTGCTACAACATCAGCGGCGGCGTCTCCACCGCCGAAAGCGCCGGTTCGTCCGTCCGGAACAAAGGGGA
>JAJBTL010000053.1:0-1600 GCA_020860865.1 Planctomycetota bacterium
ACCCGGGCCCGGGCCACCGGCGGTTTGGGCCGGGGCCGGACGGCCAGGCGGCAGACGGCGGGCGGGCTAGTTTTTTCCCCGTCCGACACGCCCAGTTCGATATCGTACACGCCTTCCCGGGCCGGTTCAAAGGAAAGGATCTGTTTGGACAAGGCGGACAGCGTCAGTTCGAGGCCGCCGGTGAGGGGGCGCCACCGGTAGGTCAGGCTTTCCCCTTCCGGATCGAACGACTCGCCGCCGTCAAGTTCAAAAACCTTGCCGACCTGGCCGGTCGCTTCGGCGGGGATCTTCGCCACCGGCGGGAGGTTTTCGCATTCGATTTCCAACTGGACGATATGCGGCTCCGATTTGAGGCCGTCGGCGCTGACCACCAGTTCGAACACGTAGACGCCCGGTTCGGCGGTGCGGAAATTCGGTTTCGGGCTGGTCGGATCAGACAGTTCCACCGGCGGGCCGTCGGTCTGGGTCCAGAAGTATTCCAGGACGCCGCCATCCGGGTTTTCCGAAATGCTTCCGTCCAGCTCGATAAGGGTGGCGGGCATGTTGACGTTGCGGCCGCCGGCGGGCCGGACCCCGGTGGCTGGCGCGTCGAGGGCAGCGCCAAGCGCCGGTACGGCGATAGTGATCGCCATCCCCACCCACCATGCCAATAAACCCCGTTTCCACCGTGCCAATGCCAAACCGATCACCTTCGTCACTGTGAGTAATACTTCGCGTATATACCTATTATAGTACATCGGACCAAACGCGATAAATGTTTAGTCCGACATGCGGATTCGGGTCCATGAACCGCCCCATTAATCACCGCGCTTCGTTCCGCCGACCGGTGTTTCGCCACCCTCTATACATTCGCAGGTTGCACACCGTCGCGACCGGCAGAGGGCGCGGGATGATCAGACACGTCCCGGACATCCGACAGAGCCATGCCTCCCGGCACAGCAATGGATCAGAGGGTACAGATATCCCTACCTTACCGCAAGGATAATGGTTTCGTCAAGAGTTGTTCCGGCAATGGTTGGAAAAGGCTGTCGGACCAGCTTTCAGGAGGGTGAGAGAGTATTACTTATTCCCGATATTCGGATATCCCTATACGAATTCATGACGCCAGAAGTACTTTAGTGCCAGAAAAATTATGATATTTAATTAATCGGACCTGGTGGAACAAACCTAAAGGAGGGTTTTGATGGTGTATGCGATACCATCTTCCTTGTCTATCCAGGACTACCGACCGATCCCGGATGGGCGGAATGGTTGCCGACGGTTTCCGGTTCCCGGCCTGTGAGGAGGGTGACGACAAGGACGGCTACGGCAAGGGCGATAGTGAGGGTGGCGCTGTTGACGGCGAGGCTGACAATCAGGAGCGCAAGGATGATGGACATGACATAGCGGAGGGCGTGCCCGACCCGGCCGCCAATGAGGTGGCTCGCCATCGCGACCAGCCCGGTCACCGGCCAGATCAGGGCGATAAGGACAAGGACAAGGAACGACGCGACGGCCAGGGACGGCGCCACGGAGAGGGCGGCGGGGAAGTGTCGCGCCATGGCCCTGGCGCTTTCGCCGCCGAAGGCGGCGGCGGCGATAAGGGGGAGGCAGGCAAGGG
>JAJBTL010000053.1:1610-4172 GCA_020860865.1 Planctomycetota bacterium
CCCCCCCCCCCCCCCCCCCCCCCCCGCCGCCCGGCGCCGGCCCCGGGGGGGGGGGGGGGGTTCGGGCCCGCGCCCGGGCGGGGGGGCTGCCCCCGCCTCGGGGGGCGGCGGCGATAAGGGGGAGGCAGGCAAGGGCGATGCCTGTCGTAACAGTGCCGCAGGCGGTTTTCCCGGCCGATCCCCGGTCGAAGGCGGTCGGGACGGCCAGGAGGACGGCGAAGGCGAAGGCGGCGATGAGGCCGAGGGCGATGTTGTCGATGGCCCAGCGAATGGCCGGCGTTGCCCGGACGTCCGGGACGAACGAAACGACGGCGGCGTCGATGGCGAGGGCGCCGGCATTGTAGGCCGGAGCGAGGAGACTGGGGAAATAACCGGAGCCGTAACGTTCCCGCTGGTGGGCGGTACGGAGGTTTTTATCAAGAAGGTCGGTGAAGGACAGGATCCTCTTCCCGCCGTCTTCGGTGGCGACGGGTGAATCCGGGCCTTCGAAATAGGTTTCGACCGCGACCGAGTTGTGGGTATAGGCGGTTATTTTCAGCATATGCCGGTACACCTCGACCTCGGAATCGGGCAGGAAATCCCGCTCCGGCGTGATGTCGTACACCGAACCGGCCGGGTACCGGGCCGACACGAAGGCGACCGGGATGTTCATGTCGGCGATGTAATTCCCGAACATGGTGAGAAGGACGAGGGCAAAGCCGAAAATCGCCAGCGGCAGCGGCCGCAGCCGCCGTTCCAGCCGCCGGGCCGGGTCGTTCGGGAAATGGAGGGGGGGAGGACGGGATGGTCCGCGTTCGGTGGCTGTCCGCCGCCGGCCGGGCCGGGTCCGATTTGACAATGGCGACGTTGGTCGAGCCTTCGTTCCGGCGGTAGGTGCCGGTGTGACGAGCCGTGCCTTCGCGCCGGTACATGTCCCGGGTGATGCCGCGCTTTTTCACGCCGGTGCCGTTGCTCTTACCGGAGCGGGTATCGGTCTTGGCCGGGACCGGGGCGGCGACATCGACGGTTTCGTCGGCGCTGGACCCGGGTGTCGGCGGCGCCGGTACCGCCGGTGCGGCCGGAGCAGCCGGAGCAACGGGTGCGATGTCGAGAGCGCCGTTATGAGTGCCGGCTCCCGCTCCGACGTTGGTCCCGACGACATGCTCTTCCGGGACGGTGACGCTGGCGACTTCGACCGCTTCCCCGGCCATCTCAGTGTATCGGATAAGGAGGTTCGCGACAGCGTAATGGGCATGACGGATGGCCAGGGTGAGGGCGTCCTCCCCGGCGTAGTCCTCGGTCCGGGGGTCGACGCCGGCTTCGAGAAGCCATTCGACCACGTCGACGCGGCCGTCGGCGGCGGAGAGGTGGAGGAGGTTGTCGCCGGTGCCGGTCACCTGGCCGAGGCCGATGGGTTGTTCCGCCAGCCACGCCGCCACGGCGGCCGGGACCGGCATTTCTTCGCCCATGCCTTCGACAATCTCGATGTCGACGTCGGCGACAGTGTCATTCACGTCGCCGTCTTCGTGACCGGCGGCGGGGGATTGGTGTTCGGGCTGTTCCGCAAAATCATCTGCCATCTGGTACTGCTCCACTCTATGCAAAACGGAAAGGTAACGGTTGGCAAGTATAATCCTATGGACCGGGAATGTCTATTACCCCATGGTAAAAAAACTCCCGGCCGAAAGTTCGGTCGGGAGAATTGGATTGTCGCATGGTAACCGGTAATTCACCGCACTAACGGGACGTTCACAGGAGCCGGGTCAATAAGACGTCCGATGCGGAACCAGTTTGTCCAGGGACTAAATTTTCACTTTCTTGCTCATGTCGAGAATGCCGATGGGGCTGAGTTCGCCGATGAGCGGTTTTCCGTAGGTCATGAACGCTTCCGTGACATTGTTCTGGCTCGGGGCGATGAACTCCGCCGGCATGCGGCGGGTTTTCCCGGCGACGTTCTTCAGCGGGACCAGCTTGAAGTCGGACTTGTACGGCTTGTCCGAGACCCGGACAATGGCGCAGGAGCCGTCGATGTTGCCGGACTGGGCGCAGGAGGCGGCGAAGCGGCCGAGGGCCAGGGATTCTTCCCGGTCGACCGGGCTCTGGTCGGGGAAGGAACGCTGAATATATCCGAAGGTGTCGCCGCGGGCGCGGAGCTTCTTGACAATGCCCTTGCCTTCGAGGTGTTCCTTGACGTAGTTGACGAGGCTGTCGGCGAGGGCGCCGGTGCCGGAGAGCTGGACATTGCCGTGGCTGTCGCACTCGAGTTTTCCGTCCTTCGCGAGGACGGCGAGGATCGGGGTGTGGTTTTCGTCTTCAATGCCTTCCGAGACGGCGACGACGCAACGGTTGTACTTGGTGTAGACTTCCTCGACGTCCTTGGCGAATTTCTCCAGGCTGAAGGGGCATTCCGGAAGGTAGACGAGGTGCGGGCCGTCGTCCGGGGTGCTCCGGCCGAGGGTGGAGGCGGCGGTGAGGAAGCCGGCGTGGCGGCCCATGCAGCCGGCCAGGTTGTGGCCGCCGAAGCACAGGGTGTCCCGGCTGACGCCCCGGCTGGCGTGGGCGACGTGGCGGGCGGCGGAACCG
>JAJBTL010000155.1 GCA_020860865.1 Planctomycetota bacterium
ACATTCTCAAGCGTTCAAATAATCTATTCTTGGGGACTCATTTGTTGGCGTCCTTGGCCGGTCGCGACCCCTGGGAGGCGGGAGGCGCCAGCGTATTATACATGTGAATGTTGGCAATTTCCACCGTATTTACATGGCTCTCTTTTTATACCTTCCGTAATCGGGAAGTTGAAAAACGGCTCCCCACCAGGCCGCAAACTTTCGAAAAGCGGGTAAAGTTTTCATTGCGACAACCGATGATATTTGTAATCGAATAAGACATTCTCAACGATGTGGAGCGGCCTATACCATAAAAAAGAATGCTAAAACATTTTTGAGAAACGTGTGTACGTGTGGATTTAGCCCCGCCATCTCCCGGACGCTTGATTTTGCCTCAACTACCGGGCGAATCCTGGCTAACGGTCGAGCTCGCGTCCAAATCCAACGTTCACGGAATTTCGCAAAATACTCTAAAGTGCTGGCGCATTCGACCGATAACATTCCCGTACGAGAACGCCAGAGGAGATACATTGAACACCCAAAACTGTCCGGCCCATCTCAACATCTCCGCGGTACGCAGATCAGGTAAATGTTTTTCCCCAAGATGACGATATTGTAAGAACTCTGTTGTTTCTTCAACCGTGCCGTCCCCATGCCGCCAACGGCATGGCATGGTCTCCTTGTATTTGACCGCCGCCATAATCACTCGACCCCGACCTGACGAAAAGGAGTACCGGATGAACGATTCCGCGTGTTGCCTGGACCGGGAAAACCGGACATCGCCCCAACCACTCGGAGATCTCAACGACCCGTCGCGGGAAGTGGGACAGTTCATCCCCCTCCATTACCATTTCCAAATGCTGACGGATCAGGTGCGCATGGCCGGTTTCCGCGAAGCCATCGACACCGTGGTCAAGCCCGGCGCCACAGTCCTGGAACCGGGAAGCGGCACCGGCGTCCTGTCCTACTACGCCGCCCAGAAGGCCGGGAAGGTCTATTCCGTCGAATACAACGGCGAACTGGTCGAAGTATCCCGCCGCCTCCTCCGGGACAACCCGAACGGCGACCGGGTTACGGTCATCCACGGCGACGCCTTCACCTATCTGCCGCCGGAACCGGTGGACGCCGTTATCTGCGAAATGCTTCATGTCGGCCTGGTGCGGGAAAAACAGCTCCAGATGATCGACTCGTTCAAGTCGCGCTATGCCGAACGGTTCCCGAACCGGCGCCTTCCCGCCTTTATCCCGACCGCGACAATACAGGCTTTCCAACCGGTCCAGTACGACTTCACCTTCGAAGGCTATACCGCCGCCATCCCCGTCTTCCAGGACCCTTATTCCGCCGATGCCAGGGCGACGGCTCTCGGTGATCCGATGGTTTATCAGCAGCTCCTCTACGAATCGCCGTACGAACTGGCCTGCCGCTTCAACGGCGCCGTGCCGATTACCGCCGAGGGCAGGCTGAACGCCCTCCGCTTTGTCACGAAAAACCTCCTCGCCATCAAGCCGGACCTGACCACCATCGACTGGCACAACCAGTTCCTCATTATCCCCCTTGACCACGGCCTGGCTGTTCGTCCGGGCCAGGCGGTGACGCTTACCTTCGATTATGCGCCAGGGGACCCTCTGGCCGCCCTCCACCCGATGGTCACCGGGGTGCAACGCTCCGCAGTCGGCATTACGGCGGCATAACGCTTACCCCCCCTAACAACGTGGCATGTGTGGGACGGAAGGCGCTCCAGGGCGGGGCGCCTTCCGTCTGTTTTTTTGAAAAATTCGGAAATATTCCAAAGATTTCCTTAAGTTGTACCAACGCCGACCGCAGATAGATATGGCCTATAAGAGCGTGTTATTAAATTGTGTATCGTCGTGTCAGAAGAGGAAAAAGAGGCGGCAGGCTTGTTTTTTGACCGGCGGTGAGGGTCAAAAAACATGCCGAGAGCCGATTTTGACGAAGTATGGCGCGACGAGACGCATTTTAATAACATGCTCTCAGAGCGCTGCCGGTATTAATACGATGGTACCACAGCGTTTTCGAGGAGATTACAATGTCAAGTGTTGTTAGTGACGATCCAACAGTCTATCTGGCCCAACGAATTTCGGCGCAGAAGACCAACCTGGCCCGCCAGACCGCCAAGGTGACCCAGGCGAAAAAGTTCGCCGGCGGCGAAGATCTCAACCCGGCCATCGCCTCGTTCAAGAACAGGCAGGCGGCGGTGATGGGCGGCGTGGACACAGTCGCTTAGAGTATAGTAAGAATTTTCTACATTGCTTTCGCGGCGAGGCTGAACGTAGAGTGGAAAAAAATTCCTCTCTTGCATGTAAAAACCGCACCCGGATGATCCGGGCGCAGTTTTATTGCATATACCGGTTGTGATCGTGAACGACCAGTCGGGCCGGACCTTCCGGCGAGAGGACGTGCGGAATCCTTGTTGCAGGATGGATTCTGCCGCGCCACCTCCTTTACGCCAGAGTGCGCCTATACCACCGCATGTGGCAAATGGACGATCTCGCGTCTCCCTCCTCACTCATTGATTATCTTTACTTGTCGCAGCCGGTTACGTTGCCTGGCCGACCGGATCGGGTCGGGGGGCGAGCGGGTCCCTGGTGCCGAGGGTTTGCATCATGTGGGCAAGCACCTGTTCCAGGTGGCGGCGCATCTGCAGTTCAGCCAGTTCGCCGTCGCGGGCGAGCAGGGCGGAGGCGATGCGCTGGTGGGGAACGATGGCTTTCGACGCCTGTTCCTCCAGTTTGCACGACCGATCCCGCCAGGAACGGAACGCCAGGCCGACCACGTTACTGAGGGTGATAAGGAGTTCCGAGTGGCTGGCGGCCATGATGGACTGGTGAAACGCTTCGTCCAGCGACGGCAAGGCGGCGAAGTCGCGGCGGAAAAACGCGTCCTCGAAAGACAGGCGCATCAAATCCACCCGGGCCAGTTCGCTGTCCGCCGCCTTCTCGACGGCAAACCTCACCGCCTGGGTCTCCAGGGCCTGGCGGATACGGAGCGTCTCCTCCATACCCGGCTTGTGTTCGGCAATCCAGGCGGCGAGGGAGGCGTCGACAAGCGACCGGTCCTTGGCGACAAGGAAGGTGCCGCGTCCGGGGCGGATCTCCACATAGCCCATGACCTGAAGGGTGCGGATGGCTTCCCGGACGGGGGAGCGGCCGACATGGTATGTTTCACAGAGCATTTTTTCCGTCGGCAACTTGTCGCCTTCGTTGATCCGATCGGACAGGAAATACCGTTTCAACTGATCGACCACGGCATCGGTCTGGGAAATGCGTTCACGGGTGTCCATATTGTGGCGTGTCTCCTTGCGAAGGAAGAGGGCCGGTGATCGCGACCACCATCCCTTCGCCCGTCTACGAACAGGGCAATCTCCGGTAGTGGCGCCGTTTCTTCACCCCGTCTCACCGTCCGCGACACCCGAATCACCGGGCGAAAGAACACCCAGGTACTCGTCTGGACGAACGGAGTCTCAATCAGCCACCACTAAAAATATAACATTAAATCCACGCGGATGCGAACGACGCATCCATCACCGCCGCGAAAAATTCCACCTTCCGAACGGCGCTACGCTATCATACCGTATTCACCGTATTCAGTATACGGATAATGTAGTAATAATAAGCAAATTAGAAACAACCGTATTAAGTAGAAAAAGTAAACCAAAAAACACGATTGTCAATGGAGATTTATCGAATTCATCAAATCAGGAGAGGTTTTTTCCACCATGACGAATTCTCCACCCTGTCACATAAGTACTTATTATGTCGAAACCTGTTGTTGATGAACCAGTTAAAGAACTTGACAAACCGGTGGGATAAAGCTGGGCGTCATCGCGTTAACTCTTCATTTTTTCGAGTAAATCGATGTGACCCCGTGGCCCGAATGATGATTCGGCAGCCGCTTTCGGCGGAATCGATTCTTATCCTCGCCCGAATTTTTAGTTGTTCAGTGGGGCAGGGAACGGACGACGCTGGTGCGTGACTGGTCTGATTATAGGACGCGGTTGCGGAATGGCCGGAGGAAGTCGAGCGGCCTGTAGTGACGGCCACGGTGCGAATGGATTAACGTTCACGCCTACGTGCAAGGAAACGAAAATGGACAGCGTTTTTCACACCATTACCGTGTAGCATGACGGGTGAGCGAAGGGGGGG
>JAJBTL010000151.1 GCA_020860865.1 Planctomycetota bacterium
GTTCAGGCCGCCGCCCAGGGTCATGGTGCCGAGAGTGACGAGGATGGCGGGGATTTCGAATATGGAAATAAGAAATCCGTTCACGAATCCGACGACGACACTGCCGACAAACCCGGCGATGACGGCCAGGATGATGACGCCGACGCCGGCCTCGGCCATGTGCTCGCGGCCCATGAACGCCTCCAGGACAAGCCAGACAAGGATGCCGTTCAGGTTGGCGTTGGCGATGATACTGAGGTTGATGCCGCCGGTGAGCATGGCAATCATCATGCCGACGGACAATAGGCCGATGACCGGCAACTGGTAGGCCATCGAACCGAGGTTTTGGGCGCTGAAGAATTTCTCGCCGTTCAGGACGGCCATAAGGAGAAACACGGCGACCAGGGTGATGTAGAGGGCGCTATTTTCCAGTGCGAGCGCGCGGGACAGTTTTCTCATGAGTGCCGTTCCTCCGCCAGGGCCGGCTCGATCTGCACCCGCACCCGTTGCCGCTTTTGCCGTTGGGCCTGGATGGCGTTGGCGGTGATGGAGACGAGAATGATGAGGCCAGTGAAAACATTGTAGTAGTAGGATGAAATCCGGAGAAGCGTCAGGCTGTTCGACAGGATGGCGAAGAGGAGCACGCCCATGAACGTGCCGAGAACCGTGCCTTTGCCGCCGGTCACCGACGCGCCGCCGAGGACCACGGCCGCAATCACCTGCATTTCCGTGCCGACGATGGAATTCGGAATCACCGACTGGACGATGGCGACGTGGACCATGCTGGCGAACCCGGCGATGGCGCCCATGGCGCCGTAGACGAACAGGGTGGTGCGGCAGAGATTGAAGCCGATGCGTTCGGCCGAAATGCGGTTGCCGCCGATGGCGTAGACGCTCCGGCCGAGTTTCGTGTAGGCGAGGAAAAGATACAGGAGAATTCCAAGCGCCACCCACAACACCGTCACCAGGCTGAAGCCGTAGCCGAAGCCGCCGGCGGCGGTGATTTCCATAACCCGGGCGTCGGCGAATTCCCAGAAGTAGCCGGGGATGTCGTAGATGAGCCGGCCTTCCGTCACCACATACATAATGCCGTAGAACAGGCTTTGGGTGGCGATGGTGACGATGATGGCGGGCATGCGAAAGAAGTGAATAATCGCCCCGTTCACCAGGCCGAGGAGAAGGCCGAAGAGGACGGCGCCGCCGATGGCGAGATAGATGTTGCCGCCGCCCATATGGATCATGAGGGCGACGACGCCGTACTGCGTCACCTGCGCCACCGCCGTGAAAGACACATCGAAACCGCCGGAGACGATGACCATGAGAACGCCGAGGGAGAAGATACCGAGGACGGTGAAGGCCTTCAGGAGATCGGTGATGTTCTCGAGGGACATGAAATTCGGGTTGATGTACGTCGTGCCGATGGCCAGAAGGACGATGAGGACGGCCAGGATCAGCTCGCGCCGTTTCAGGAGGTTTTCAAGACTCATACGGTGACCTTTCCGCTCGTGAGCGTTTCCGCCTGGCCGGGACGCTGCTCCATCAGGGCCCGAAGGTTTTCTTCGTCGGCGTCGGCGGTGGCGATTTCCGCCGATATCCGGCCGCCGTGCATGATGAGGATGCGGTCGCAGTTGGCAAGGAGTTCGGGTACTTCATCGGAGATGATAATGACCGCCATGCCGTTCCGGGCGTTTTCCTGGATAGTGTCGTAGATGCCGCGTTTGGCGCCGACGTCGATGCCGACGGTGGGACCGTCGAGGATGAGGACGGACGGGGACATGGCCAGCCATTTGGCGAGGACAATCTTCTGCTGGTTGCCGCCCGAGAGGGTGTTCGCGGCCTTCCTGCCGTCGTCCGTCTTGATGGCGAGTTTGTCAATCCAGTCCCGCACCGTTGTTTTGATTTTCCTGAAATCGAGGAGGTTCAGGGGATTCAGGTATTTATCCAGGGTGGCGACGACGATGTTGTTCGCGATGCTGTGGGGCATGACAAGGCCCTGGGTGAGGCGGTCTTCCGGCACGTAGGCGATGCCACGGCGGATGGAGTCGGAGACCCGGCGGATATGGGCTTTTTCGCCCCGGATGGAAACGGATCCGGAGTCGGCCGGAGCGATGCCGAAAATGGCCGAGGCGAGTTCGGTTCGGCCGGAACCGAGTAATCCCGAGATGCCGAGAACTTCGCCGGGCCTGAGCGAAAACGATACATCGCGGAAATTGTTTTTCTTGGAAAGGTGTTCGACCCGAAGCACCGGTTCGCCGTGGGCGTAACTCTCCGACTTCTTGGCGAAGGTCAGGGAATGGCCGAGCATCATGGATTCGATTTTATTGATACTGAGGTCGCCGGTATCTTCGACGCCGACCACCAGGCCGTCCCGCATGATGGTGACGCGGTCGCAGATTTCCATGATTTCGCCGAGCTTATGGCTGATGAAGACAAAGGACAGGCCCTGTGCCTTCAGGTCGCCGAGGAGCGAGAAGAGTTGGACAATTTCCCGCCTGGTCAAGGCGGTGGTCGGTTCGTCCAGAATGAGGAGGCGGGAATCGTTCGCGAGGGCGCGGGCGATGGCGACAAGTTGCTGTTTGGCGATGGGGAGATCTTCGACCAGGTCCCGGGGGTCGATGTCGCCGCCGAGGCTTTTCAGGATGGCTGTCGCCTTGTCCCGGTATTTCCCCTGGCGGGCGAGAAACGAGTCGTCGCCGATGATGGGGCCGAGACAGACGTTCTCGAGGACGGAGAGATTCGGGAAGAGGGAGAGGTCCTGGTAGATGACGCTGACGCCGAGTTTGATGGCTTCGAACGGGTTGTTTTCGGCAATGCGTTTCCCGGCGATTTCGAGGACGCCGGCGTCGGGCTGGTGAACGCCGGAAATGACTTTCATCAGGGTCGATTTGCCGCAGCCGTTCTCGCCAATGAGGCCCATGATCTCGCCCTGGCGGACGGTGAAGTCCACGCCCTTCAAGGCGCGGACGCCGCCGAAGTGTTTCACGATTTGTTTGGCATCGATAAAGTTCATGTGGTTTTACCTGTTGGACCAGGGGTCGCCAATGAAATACCCCGGTACGCCGAAGCGGCGCACCGGGGCCAATGAGATTGTTTAGAAATCGTATTCGTCGCAGGTCTGGCCGTCGAGGTTGAGGGGTCGGTCGAAAAGGACGAGGTTGCCGGTGATTTCCGGAACGCCGAGGCCGGGGATTTCGAGGCCCTGCTTGATCTGGTCGCGCTGGCCGTCAAGGATCAACTTGGACAGGTAGACCATGGCGCGGCCGGCTTCGCCCGGGCTCCACAGGACCGAGTGATTCATCGATCCATCCTTCAGGAAGGAGGCTGCTTCCTTCGGGGAGGTGGTGCCGATGACGGCGATTTTATCAATCATCCGCTTTTCCCTGAGGGCCTGGGCCGCGCCCGGAGCGCCTTGGCTGCCGAAGGCGAGAACGCCCTTCAAATTCGGATAGGTCATCATGAGTTCGAGGGTTTTCTGACGGGCGGCGTTACGGTCTTCCGAGACGGGGAAGCGGTCGGCGACGAGCTTGAGGTTCGGGTACTTCTTCTTGGCCTGGCCGATGGCGGCGTCGGCCCAGATGTTGTGGGCGGGAACGGTGAGGGAACCGACGAAGATGACGTACTCGCCGTCGTCCGCGCCCATGTCCTTGACGAAGACATCCATCATGTATTCGCCGAACTTGACGTTGTCGATCATTTCTACGTCGTAGTCGGCTTCCGGCTGGTTCGGCGATTCGTGGGTCATGACGGGAATGCCGGCCTCGCGGGCGCGCTTGAAGGCGGGGACGCACGAGTTGGCGTCGTTCGGCACGACCATGATGGCGTTAACGCCCTGGCTGATGGCGTCTTCGATGATCCGGACCTGTTGGGCTTCATCGGCCGAGGCCGGGGCCTGCTGGTAGACTTCCTTGATGCCGAAATCCTTGCCGGCCTGCTTGACGCCGGTTTCCAGGTCGTTGAACCAGGGGGACCGGAGCTTCGGCACTGAAATCATCGTATACTCGCCGGCGACGGCGACGGTCGCGAACACGGTCAGGGCGAGACCGAGGAGGAACGTTTTCCGCATGATACTTCTCCTTCGAAAAAATGAAATTTGTCGGCCGGCCGCCACCGGCCGGGCCGTTTTCCTCACCATACCACTCAATCTTTATTTGGCGGGATAGAC
>JAJBTL010000399.1:0-2826 GCA_020860865.1 Planctomycetota bacterium
CAACATCTTTAAAAACGCCAAAGTCTCCACCGGCACCGCCGCCTTCCTTGACGCCACCCCGGCGGCCACCGAGGGCGATCCCGCCCCGGCCACCGCGACCGCACCGGAAAGCGACGCCGCCACCGGCGATGCCGCCCCGGCCGCGACCACCACCGAAGAGGTCGACCACGCCTCGGTGGAAGCCACCGGGTCGTTCCTTGCCGACCTGCCGACCCTGGACAGCCCCGATGTCGCCCGTCCGGTTCCCGGCCCGACCATCCAGATTTTGACCGAAGACCTCCCCGCCACCCTGGAAGCGGCCCAGACCGGCCTTGACGCCGTTGTCGACCAGGCCGCCGCCGCCGGGGAAGAACTCCGCGCCGCCGTCGACCCGACCCTGGCCGCCTATAGCGGGACCGTCACCAACACCAACACGCCGCCCATTGTCGCCGGCGGGTTCAGTGACGACCTCCCGGATTTCAACAGCCCCATTCCGGCCGAAACGCTCCAGCCGACGCCGTCTGTTCCGACTGAACCGGTACCGGCGTCCGTCGTCCCGGCCGAACGGGCGGCAGCCCTGACCCCGGCCGCGACGCCGGGCGTGGACATTGCCGCGCCGACCCCGAGTGACTACGAGCTCCCGGCCTTCGATCCGACTCCGGGCCTGGCCGCCGCCGGCACCCCGGTTCCGCCCCCGGCCCGGGACCCGAATGCCCGCCGCCCGGTCCAGGCGGTGTCCCTTATCACCATTGGCGTCCGGGACATGGCCGCGTCCATCCGCTTCTACGAAGCGCTGGGCTGGCAGCGGGCGGCCCGTGGCAAGTACGACCAGACGGCCTTCTTCCAGCTTCAGGGCCAGATTCTCGCCCTCTACCCGATGCAGGACCAGCTCCGGGAGCAAAACATGGCGGGCGCCATCCCGGCCCCGGGCGGCATAACCCTGGCCCTCCACGTGTCGGACAAGGCCGATGTCTGGTCCGTCTACCAACGATTCATCGACGCTGGCGGCACCTCCCTCCGGCCGCCGGCCGAAATGGCCTCCGGCGCCGTCTCCAGTTACGTCGCCGACCCGGACGGCAACCCGTGGGAAATCTCCTGGGTGCCGCAGTTCCGCATCGATGCCGAAGGCGGGCTCTGGCTGCCGTAACCGCTTCATGATTAAACACAGACGTAATGCGCAACGGGACAGCCGAACATGGCTGTCCCGTTCTTCTTTTACAGACAATCAAGTATGAACGCCGATGCTGACGCTGACCACAAGCGGGAAGGCGAGAGGGCGCGCCAGAGGCGGCCCGGCGGTTCATAAAAAAGGACAGCCCCCGTTAAAGAGGCTGTCCCATGTATGGATTGAAAAGAAAGGGTATTCGGGTATTCCAGCCTATTTCACCCGATCGACCTCAAAGAACAGCGTCGCGTCCGGGGGAATGACACCGCCGGCGCCGGCGGATCCGTAGGCGAGTTTGGACGGGATGATGAGGGCGCGGCGTTCGCCGACCTTCATTTCGCCGAGCGCTTCATCCCAGCCCTGGATGACGTTGCCGCGACCGACGGCGAATTCAATCGGGCCACGACCCTCCGAGGAGTCGAAGATGCGGCCGTCCATGAAGCGGCCGGTGTAGTTGGCGGCGATCTTCTGGCCCGGACGCGGCTTGGCGCCGCTGCCCTTTTCAAGGACCACGTACTTGAGGCCGGACATGGACGACTTGGCTTCCTTCTCGTAGCGGCGGATGACCTTGCCGAAATCCTTTTCGCTGACGGCGGCCTGTTTCTTGGCCGGGGCCTTCCGGCCCGATCCGGCGCCGACGCCGGCGTTCTCGGCCTGGAGCCGTTCGAACTCGGCCTGGTCGGGACGGAACGCTTCCGCCGCCGAACCGACCCGGATGATACTGACCCGGGTCATGGCGTCACCATTCTGGATGGCGTCGACCACGTCCTGGCCCTGGACGACCTTGCCGAAGACGGTGTGCTTGCCGTCGAGGTGCGGGGTCGGCACGTGGGTGATGAAGAACTGGCTGCCGTTGGTGCCGGGACCGGCGTTGGCCATGGACAGGATGCCGGGGGCGTCGTGGCGGAGGTTCGGGCGGATTTCGTCGGCGAACTTGTAGCCGGGACCGCCGGTGCCGGTGCCGGTCGGGTCGCCGCCCTGGATCATGAAGTCGGGAATCACCCGGTGGAAAATAATGCCGTCGTAGTAGGGCTGGCCCGGCTTGACGTCGTTGTCGATAGTGCCTTCGGCCAGGCCGACGAAGTTGGCGACTGTCATGGGCGTGTCTTCGAAGTAGAGGCGGCAGATGATCACACCCTTGGTGGTATCGAAGCGGGCATAGAGTCCGGGCGGGAGATCGCCGGCGTCCGCCGGCACGGCGAAGAGGGCGAACAGCGGCGCTATCGTAACCAATCCGGCTTGGAGCATTTTGTTCATGACAGTCCTTTACACTAAAAAGAGGGATCGAAACGGGATACCAGTTCGCGAAAATAAAACAACCGCCCGGCCACGACGCGGCCAGGCGGTTTCAGTATAGCGATTTAGTTGTCGGATTCAACCATGCGGTTACCTGGCCACGCTGGCCTGGCCACCGGCAAGCTTCCGCATTTCGCCGGCCAGGTAGAAGCTGCCGGCGGTGAGGATAAGCCCGTCCACCGGCGTCGCCGCCTGGGCCAGTTCGAGGGCGTGGGTCGGGTCGATGGCGACCGACGTTTTCACCTTCGGGAACTCGGCCTTGATGAACGTGTCCAGTTCCTCGGGAGCCACCGCCCGGTCGGACTCGAACGGGGTGACGACGATGTGTTTAAAAAGAGGCGCCAGCACCCGGAGCATTGTCTTGTAGTCCTTGTCCCGGGCAACGC
>JAJBTL010000399.1:2836-3883 GCA_020860865.1 Planctomycetota bacterium
CACCGCCGACGACGAGGGTCCGTTCGCCGGTGGAGAACGCTGCCGTCACCGTCTCCGCCGCCGCCCAGGCGGAGGCCGGGTTGTGGGCGCCGTCGACGACGTGCCAGGGGGTATGGCCCACGACTTCCATCCGGGCCGGCAGGGTGAGGCTGCGCCAGGCCCGCTTGAGGGCGATGACGTCCAAGGGTTCCCGGTCCATGTATTCGAGGAACAGGTCAACGAGGCCAAGGGCCATGCCGGCGTTGTCGGCCTGGTGACGGCCAAGCATGGCAACCGGGATGTCCGGATACACGCTCCGCCAGGTTTCGAAATCGAGGCGCTGGCCGATGGACGGCTTGTCGGCCTGGACCGGCTTCCGCAGTTCGACCTGGAGGTCTTTCCCGACCACGAACATCGGCGCGGACAAAGCCCGGGAGCGGTCCCGGATGACGTCCATGACGCCGGCGTCCTGCGGCATGACGACGACCGGAATGTTCCGGCGGATAATGGCGGCCTTTTCCCCGGCGATGGCTGTGAGGCTGGAGCCGAGAATCTGTTCGTGATCCCGTGAAATTGTCGTGATGCCGGCCGCGACCAGCCGGAGATCCGGGAGATTGGTGGCGTCGAGGCGGCCGCCGAGGCCGGTCTCGAGGACCATGGCTTCGACCCGGGCGTTCTTGAAGGCGACGATGGCGGTGGCGGTCATGACCTCGAACCAGGACGGCGCCATGCCTTCCCGGCGCATGGTCTCGGCCTCGTGGAGGACCGGTGCACTCGCCTCGACAAAGCGCATCTCGCCAATGGGACGGCCGTGGATGCGGATGCGTTCCCGGATGTCGGAGACGTGCGGCGACGTGTACAGCCCGGTCTTCAGCCCGGCGGCGGTAAGGGCGGCGGCCACCATGTGGGTGACCGATCCCTTGCCCTTGGTGCCGGCGACGTGAAGAGCCGGGATGGCGGTCTGGGGCGAGCCCAGCCGCTTGACCAGCTTGGCCATGCGCTCCGAGCCGCCGTTCAATGCGCCTGCGACGGGAGCGGAGCGTTCCAGATTATGATATGATTCGAGGG
>JAJBTL010000399.1:3893-4134 GCA_020860865.1 Planctomycetota bacterium
GGGTGACCCGAGCCGTTTCATGAGCCGGGCCATCCGTTCCGATCCGCCGTTCATGGCGGCGGGGGTGACGCCGACCCGTTCCTGATTATGGAAAGTGTCCAGATGCTGGAGCGTTTCTTCGTAGGTTGGAAGCGTGTTCAGTTCCATTCAAGTGTTCCTCGTTGTGGGAAGGTAGGGTTCCTGTGAGGGTAAATTTATAGTGTCCAAGAGTTAGGTCCTGCCCGCCGAAGTGAGGCGGCGG
>JAJBTL010000304.1 GCA_020860865.1 Planctomycetota bacterium
AATTTTCGGGCCTCCCTCGCAGCCTTTGGCCCGGTTAGCCCCGAAGCGCCACCATGGATTGAGCCGATTGAAAAACCATGATGACCATTCTTGAAAAGCGAGACGAAAATGCCCGAGCATGATACCCTGTTACTCGACGCCCGGGACGCCGCCACCATGTGCCGGTTGAGCAAATCCACCTGGCATAAGCTGGTCGCCAGTGGCAAAGCGCCAAAGCCGATTAAACTGGGGCGTTCTTCCCGCTGGAATCGCGGCGAACTGGAGGACTGGATCGCCGCCGGTTGCCCGGCCCGGGACAAATGGACCATCACACGAAACGCGAAGTAATCGTAAATATTGTTGAATAACAGGGCTCCGTATATTAAGGTGTAAATATGACGACCGATGACCAGCCACCCAAACGCCCCCGTGGCCGCCCGCGTAAGCCTCAGCCTTTGAACCCTCCGCCGAAGAGGCCGAGAGGCCGTCCGGCAAAGGCGGAGGATGAACGGAAGACCATCCATGTCCCTCTTCGCTTTACCCCGGCCGAACATGCGGCGCTTCACCAGGCAGCGGACGATGCGGGTGTACCGCTGACCGAATTCATCATGGGGATCGTGTGGGCGAAGTTGCGCAAGAAGGGAACCAAGCCATGAGCGTCTTTCGACGGAAGCGCACCGGCAGGACTGGAAAATTACGGACCGATGCCACATGGACGGTGGAGTTCGCCGACCATGACGGCGTGACCCGGCGTCTGGCCGCGTTCTCCGACCGCTCCGCCAGCGCCGAACTGGAGCGCCACGTCAAGCGTCTCGTTTCCCTCCGCATGGCCGGCGCCGGGCCGGATGCGGAACTGTCTCGCTTTTTGGAGACGTGCCCTGCGGCGGTCCGCGACAGCCTCGCTAATTGGGGCGTCATCGCCGGCGAACGAGCGGCGGCGGGAAAGCGGTTAAGCGTTCATCTTGATTCATGGGTGGCGCACCTGGAAGCCTTGGAGAGCGCCCCGCGCCATTGTCGGCAATCAAAGGCCCGGATGGAACGTATGTTTTCCGAGTGCCGAATGATGTTCTGGACCGACGTCCAGGCCGACAAGGTCGAGACGTGGCTTGCCGGCCACCGCAAGGCGGCCATGAGCAACCGCACCAGCAATTCCTACCTGGCGACGGCGAAGGCGTTTTGCGCCTGGATGGTCAGGGCAGGGCTGGCAACCACCAATCCCTTATCTCGCCTATCCAAAGTGAACGAGGCGGCGGACAAGCGCCATGAACGTCGAGCCTTCACGCCGGAGGAGGTTGCGCGGCTGTTGGGCGCGACCGACGCCGCCGGCGCCTCGTTTGGCTTGACCGGTCCGGAGAGGGTTCTCCTTTACCGGCTGGCCCTTGAAACCGGTTTGCGATACTCCGAAATTCGGAGCCTGACCCGGAGCAGCTTTATCTTCGATACGACGCCGGCAACCGTCTTTCTGGCCGCCCAGAACGCGAAGAACGGCCGAGACGCGACAATCATGCTACGGGAACCGCTGGCGGCCGCCCTGGCCGATTACTTGCGGCTTCACGCACCAATCGCACCGGCGTTCCGCATGCCGGACGGCAAGGGCGCGAAGATGCTCAGGGCCGATTGTGAGGCCGCAGGGGTGGACTACGTGGACGAGGCGGGCCGGTACGGCGATTTTCATGCGCTGCGGCACACGTTCATCACGAACCTGGCCCGGGCCGGGGTCCATCCCAAAGTTGCTCAGGAACTGGCGCGGCACAGCGACATCAACCTTACCATGGGCCATTACACCCACACCCTCCTCGAAACCCGTCTTGAGGCGTTGAACTCGCTTCCGGACTCCATGCTGGCGGAAAGAGAGTGCGCGACGAAGACCGGGACGGACGACCTCGAACAGGCTGAAATGTGGGACAGGCCAGGGGACAGTTTCGTCACGGACTTCGACGGACAAATAAGGACTTACACGGACGTCGAAAACGGGCAAAATCGGGTGGGAAAATTTGGGCCAGAAACGAAAAAAGCCCTGTCCCACAAGGGAAAACAGGGCCTAAATAACATGGTACCCCGGAAGGGAATCGAACCCCTATCTACAGCTCCGGAGGCTGTCGCCTTATCCATTGGGCTACCGGGGCATTTCGGTAACTTGAGTCGTCATATCTTAAGGATATTCGACGTTTTGTCAATCATGTTCGCGGCGGTTTTTGTCATTTTTCGAAATGGTGAGGAAGTTTCGTGGCGCGTGCGAAGAAAACGGTGAAAGTGACGTCGCCGTCCGGCGGCGTTTTTCAGAAGGTTTATGCCATCGTTGCCACTATTCCGGCCGGCACGGTGGTAACATATGGACAAATCGCCAGGCACATCGGCGGCGGGTTGACCGGACGAACTGTCGGGTTCGCCATGCGGGCGGCACCGACGGAGCGGCAATTGCCCTGCCACCGGGTGGTCAACCGGAAAGGGGAATTGTCGCCCGGATATGTTTTTGGCAGTCCACCAGTACAGCGAAAACGGCTTATGGACGAAGGGGTGACGTTTCTTGAGGACGGCAGGATTGACCTGTCCCGGTCGCAATGGAATATCTCGACGGCAAAGGGAATCAGCCGCTCCCGTAAAAAGGGGAACGGCTGATCGAATGTGAC
This sequence comes from Planctomycetota bacterium, assembly GCA_020860865.1. Taxonomy (GTDB): domain Bacteria; phylum Planctomycetota; class SZUA-567; order SZUA-567; family SZUA-567; genus JAJBSZ01. The sequence goes on from JAJBTL010000304.1 coordinate 2,610, forward strand.
GCTATTAGATGCCTCATCACCTACCTGACGCCGAGCCGTTGTTTTACAGCCTGTTGGGCCTGGACGGGTATCTGGAGGGCGTTCGCCAGGTCCTGCGCATATTGTTGTTCCCGGGGGTCGTCCAGTCCGGTGACGGCGCAGGTAAGGACGTAAATGTTCATCGCCTCGTCGGAACTGGTAATGTTCCTGGCTATGACGTTCGGGTCGACAGCTTCCCGGAACGTTTGGTCGATAAAAGCCTGGGCCTGGTTGCCAAGACCGACTTTTTGAATATGATCCTGAATCGCCGCCTGTTCGGAAGCGTCGACGCGGCCATCGGCACGGGCGGCATAGACGAGGGCGCGAAGCATGTTCAGAGTGACATTTTCCTGGGTCGGCGGCGGCGCATTCCGAGGAACCGGGGGCGGGGGAACGGATTCGGCCTGACCGCCCATGAGCGACCCGAGAAGGCCGCCCAAACCGCCAAGACCACCGAGCCCTCCCATGCCGCCGGCTCCACTCCTGGAGACACCGCCACCGGCGGACCCGCCGAGCAGGGATCCAAGTATGGAACCAATGCCACCCAATTCACTCATACCGCCGGTTTGGGCACCAGTAGTTGAGGTCGGAGCCGGGGCCCGCCCTTTACCGGAAAATAGTGCTCCGACCAGGTTACCGAGCATGTTTGAATCCATCATGCCGCCGCCGGAGGCAGAGGTGGTGTGCGTTGCTCCCCCTTGCCCAAGAATTCCCGCCAAGTTGGATAAGATGTCCATACCGCCTCCTAAAATGGTTGTAAACGTCAATTGGTACAAACGAGCATATCATTATAATCAGTGACGCGCAATGATGAAAGACACAATTTAAACGTGATCTTCCTTCTTTTGGGTCAACGCATCGCCCATTTTCTGTGCCTCATGGACGCGTTCGCCATATTGCCGGGCCGCTTCGCCGTCGTTACCGCGCATGATGCTGGCGCCTTCACCGGGTAGATCGGTATCGTATTCCTTGACCGTGCTGCCGTTTTGGTTGAATGTCCGATACGTGGCGCCGAAATCGGAGTCTTCACCGGCGGTACCGACACCGGCAAGGTCGTTTTCCTTGGCGTCGACCTGGTTTTTGGCATCCTGGCAACTGTGCGGGTCACGGGAATCGAGATCTTTCAGGATTTCATCGTTGGATTTACCGGCGAATTTGCTTGACGCCGATTCGGCGGTCGCGCCGTCGGCGTGACTATTGGCAAAGGTGGTGCACCCTTGCGGACTACAGCGCCGATTGGATTCGTCTCCCTGCTCGAGCGCGTTCATGTCGGCCCGGCCGACGACGTAACAAACCAACGGAAACGAGAGAAATTGCATAATTGATTGGGTGAGTCGTATCATGGACGCCCCTTTCGTGATTGAACCTGGCGACCGGGAACGGTCGCTATCTCGGCAGGGTGGTCCCGACCGAGCCCGTCACCCGAAACGCTTTGTCCGGCACGTCATCGTGGCCGGGGGAGCGCTTCATACTATCTCTGTCCATTCGAAC
>JAJBTL010000317.1 GCA_020860865.1 Planctomycetota bacterium
CGCGGCCAAGAATCCCGGTGCCGCCGGCAACATGATGGGGATGCGGGCCGGCGTCAACCTTGGCGGCATGGGCGGCGGCAACCTGGCCGGCGCCCAGGCCGCGGCGGCGGCCGGAAGCGCCGCGCCGGCCGGCGGACCGCCTCCCCTGCCCACCGCCGCCACCTGGTACTTCGGCATTGCCGGCCAACAGGTCGGTCCGCTTGATGCGGGTGCCGTCTCGGCCAAGGTCGCGTCCGGCGAAATCACCCGGGACACATTGGCCTGGAAACAGGGCATGGCCGGCTGGGAAAAAGCGGGTAGCGTCGACGACCTGTCCAGCCTGTTCGCCGCCGTCCCGCCGCCCCTGCCTGAAGCATAGTCGCGGTTCAGGGAGACAGGGCCGAATATGGACGAGAAAACGCTTCGGGACGAACAGTTCAAGGACGAACTGCGGAGCGGCCGCACCACCGACGCGTCGGTGCCGCCCGGCGCCCGGCAGTTTCCCTGCGTCAATTGCGGCGGGCCGCTCGTCTTCATGCCCGGCACCACCCACCTGAAATGTCCCTATTGCGGCACGGAAAACGACATTCCCCTGGACGCGGACGACGATTCCTACCTCCATGAAAACGACTTCCTAGAAGCGTTGGAAGCGGAAAACCAGCACCAGGAAGACTCCACACCCGGTCCGGTCAGGGACGTCATCCGCTGCACCTACTGCGGTGCCAACACCACGGTGAACGAACGGAAATCGTCGGACCTCTGCCCGTACTGCGGTCATCCGCTGTCGCTCCAAAACCTCACCCGGACGCGGCTCAACGTCCAGGCGCTTCTGCCGTTTCAGATAGCCGAGGAAAAGGCCCTCATCATTTACCGAAACTGGGTCAAAACCCGCTGGTTCGCGCCAAACGACTTCAAGCGTCGCGTCACCCGTGGCGAAGCCATGCGCGGCTGTTACATGCCCTACTGGACCTACGACGCCCTGACCACCACCTGGTACACCGGACAACGCGGCACCGTGTACTACGTCACCCAGATGATGCCGGTGACGGTGAACGGCAAGACAACCATGCAGCCCCGCCAGGTCCCGAAAGTTCGCTGGACTCCGGCCTCCGGCCGGGTGCAGAACACCTTCGACGACATCCTGGTACCGGCGGCGCAGTCGGTGCCGATGAATATCCAGTCCGGCTTGCAACCGTGGAATCTGCAAAAGCTCCAGCCGTTCCGCCAGGAATTCCTGGCCGGTTTCGTGACGGAAACGTATCAGGTCGGGCTGAAGGACGGGTTTGAAACCGCAAAGCAACTCATGGAGCCGGCTATCCGCCAGGCCATTGTCCAGGACATCGGCGGCGATCAGCAGCGCATCAGTTCGACTCGGAGCGAATACGCCAATATCACTTTCAAGCACATCCTCCTGCCGATCTGGCTGTCCGCCTATGCCTACGGTGGCAAGACCTACCGGTTTACCATTAATGCCCAAACCGGGGAAGTGTCCGGCGACCGGCCATACAGCGTGTGGAAAATCGCCCTGGCGATCCTGGCCGGGCTGATTGTTCTCGGGCTGGTGTATTATCTGCTTGGTGACGGCGACGGCAGTTTCGGGCAGGGATTCTACGAATCGTTCGTCGTACCGGTTGTGGTTGGGATGTGGTCAAGGGCGAGAATGGCGGCGAAAAAAGTGTATAATCGTCTACGACCGAATGAACCGTCGTGAGTAACTGGAGTGGGTGGTAGTAAACGGGATTTCGCGCGAAATTCGGTTTGCCTGGCTAGTATGCCATGGTCCAAAAAGAGTCTGAGCGCCGCTTTTTTCGAGCGATAATCGGCGAATAATTCGGTTTTGAACCGCTGGCATGCGCTGTCGGTACATAAACAAACACCCTCCGGCCGAAGCTGGAGGGTGAGGGTTTTTGTCGACTGCAGTCTGATACTAGCTCACTTGGAGGTAATCAGAGAGGCCGGCATTTGGTGGCTTCCGGGCCTTTGCGGCCCTGAGCCGGTTCGAATTCAACTTTCTGTCCGTCCTTGAGGGTCTTGAAGCCATCCATCAGAATGTTCGAGTGATGAATGAAAAGATCCTGACCGCCATCGTCCGGAACGATGAACCCATACCCTTTTTGATCGCTGAACCACTTAACTGTTCCCGTAGCCACTCCACACCTCCATTCACAACAAATGTTCTTGCCCGGGTAATCAAATTGGTGACCGCGTGCGGGCCGTCGCGCCGCAACGACAGGAAACCGGATTGTAGTGTTTTCGGGGTCTTGTGTCAATCGTAAACATTGACGTAAAAAAGTTTTTTTTATTCGTAAGCCCCTGGACGAACTTACCCTTGACAAAGCGCCGGGCTCTGCTATCACTATGGTGTATCCAAATCATGGCCCCGGTAAGCCGCCGGGGGGTCGTTTTTAGTAGGCGACGCTTTAAACGATTCACGGATTACCACGTGGTTTCGGCTTAACCGGCCGAACGGTCGGGAGTCGATAATCCAAAAGCCACTTTACCTTTCGGGCAAGTTTATATCAAGCTTGAAGCGCGGATGGAGCCTACAAGTTTACAAGGCCGAATTCTTAGCGCGCTTCAGTATATCCGTCACCACGTCGCCATAGCAGGGGAAATATTTTACATGAGATTCCTACGATCTCTCACAGCCAGCATCAAGGCCAAGCTCTTTTTTTCCTTTGGGCTTATTTCCGTTATCGTCCTCATTGCCGGCATCAGCAGCATGGTACCGTTCCGCCGACTGGAAACGTCGATGCGCCATATCGGCCACGACAACCTGCAATCGCTCCTCCGCATTTCGACGATTAAAGGCGCGCAATCGCAGATCATGGCGACTGAACGGACCCTCCTTATCCGCCAGCTTTCAGACCAGGACATCCGCCGGCAAAACTACGACGACATTCAGGCCGCCTACAAGAGCGCCCACGATGCCGCAGAAGGCTTCGAAGCCCTCGGCCTGACGCCGGAACAACTCGCTTCCTGGCGCGCGTTCCGGGCCGCCTGGGACACTTGGGCGACCAAACAGGGCGAACTTCTGGAAATACTCCACAAGCAGGAAGAGCTCCTGAGCCAGGGAATTCGCGGCGGACGCCAGTTCGACCGCATCGCCAACCAGGCTTTCGACCTCGCCTTCACCGACCTCAGGCAACACCGGGATCAGGCCAATCAACATCTGGACGAACTGGTCGCCATGATCCGGGACAACGCGGTGGAAGCGGTGGACAGTTCACTGCAGACGGCGCAGAATTATTTCCGTTGGCAGATTTCCATCGTCATCGGTGCGTTCGCCCTGTCCATTATTCTCGGCTTCTGGCTTTCCCGGCGCATTACGAACCCGATTCTTAGCAGTGTCGGGCATATCACCAGGGTGGCGGACGGCAACCTCAAACAGGATGTCGAACCGTTCCTTCTTGAACAGGCCGGTGAAACCGGCCTCCTCGCCAATGCCATCCAGAGCCTTATTAAGTCGCAGCGGAAAGAGGTCGGCGTCTTTCAGTCCATCGCCAACGGCGATTATACCAGCAACCTCGAACTCCGATCCACCCAGGACGATCTCGGCCGCGCCGTCGGCCAGATGCTCGACGTCACCAACGAAACGCTGGCCCAGGTCAATGTCGCCGTCACTCAGGTAACGTCAGGCGCCGGTTCTATTAATAATGCCAGCCAAATTCTGTCCCAGGGCGCTATCGAGACAGCTTCGTCCCTTGAGGAAATTTCCGCGTCTGTCGCCCAGATCGGCGAAAAGACCCGGGCCAACGCCGCTTCGGCCGATGAAGCGGATAAGCTTGCCGCCGCCAGCCGCGCCGCCGTCGACCGGGGGTACGACGCTGTTGCCGAAATGATCACGGCAATGAAGGACCTCCAGGCCACCAGCGCCCAGATTGCCTCGGTGGTGAAGTTGATTGACGATATCGCCTTCCAGACCAACCTTCTGGCCCTGAACGCGGCTGTCGAAGCGGCCCGGGCCGGCCGTCACGGGCGCGGTTTCTCCATCGTCGCGGACGAGGTGCGGAACCTGGCCGGCCGGTCGGCGAAAGCGGCACAGGAGACGGCGCAGATGCTCGAGGTGACGGTCGGCAAGCTGGAAACGGGCGCCACCCTGGCGGAGCACACCGCCGGCGTCCTGAGGGAAAT
>JAJBTL010000325.1 GCA_020860865.1 Planctomycetota bacterium
GCTCGAGAATGGGAATTTTGGCGAAGCGGGCCTACTGCCGGGTGACCTGTTCGTTCTGGGACGACAGCATTCCCGGGTCGTCAGCGACGACGGCGACAAAGCCGCCGACAACGCCGACATAGGCCAGGGTCATGAGGGGATCGGCGGCGACGTTCAGGCCGACGTGCTTCATCGTGCAGAATGCCCGGGCCCCGGCCAGGGCGGCGCCGGCGGCGACTTCGAAGGCGACCTTTTCATTGGGCGCCCATTCGCAGTAAAGGTCGTCCTTGTATTTGACGGCGTTTTCCAGAATCTCGGTGGACGGCGTGCCGGGATAGCCTGACGCCACCGTGACGCCGGCTTCCCAGGCGCCTCGGGCGATGGCTTCGTTGCCGGACATAAGTTCTTGCACGTTTTCTCCTTGCGGCTTTTGAAGCATTTTTGACCTGTGAGATTTTCAAAAATGCCCGCATGACACAAAAAAAACTGGATCGCCATTGGCGATCCGGTGGTACGTGAGTGTGGTAATCCATACATTTCAGTATAACGGCAGGAGGGGCCATCGTCAAGGACGAGGAGCGGGGGAATTTCCCGTTCGGGGCGGAGTGGCGGTTTTGCGAGCTACCCGAGAAGGCGGTCGAGTTCCGTCGCCAGTGTCTCGTACTTCTGGGCGCCGAAGAGGCGCTGCTCTTCCAGGCCGTTCCGGAAAAATATCAGTGTCGGAATATCTTCAACCGTATTGTCCACCGCCGCTTCCGAATGTTCATCAATGTTTATTCGGCAGAACCGGACGCGGCCGGCATAATCCTCGGCCAGCTTTTCGACAACCGGATCGAGGAGTTTGCACGGCGGGCACCAGGTGCCGTAGAAGTCGACAAGGACCAACCCGTTTTTCACTCCCTCTGAAAATGTCGCGTCGGTGAGTTCGGTTATCATGAATATTCCTTTTAACGGCTGCTACCATGGTAAACCAATAAAATAATGTGCTCCCGAACGGCCGGATACCGACCGGCGGGAGCACATCTTATGGTTTAAACAATGAACCTTAACAGAAAGACTGGAGCGTTTCTGTCAGTTCGGCCTGTTGCTGGAGGCCGACGTAGCGTTTTATTTCCTTCCCATCCTTAAAGATAAGCAGGGTGGGAATACTCGCCACGCCATACTTGGAGGCGGTGGCGGGTTGTTCGTCAATATTAATCTTGGCGACGACGGCCTTGCCGTCAACCTCGTCCGCCACCTTCTCGATAATCGGGCCCTGGGCCCGGCACGGCGGGCACCACGGCGCCCAGAAATCAACCAGCGTTACGCCGGTTCCGGTGACGTCGCTGAATGTCCCGTCGGTTAAATCCTTCACTTTGCCGGCCATTTGGTTCTCCTCTACTGATAAAAACGTGAACCCCTCGCATGGGCGCCAGCGTAGTATCATGGCGAACCATGGCTGCACTATGGGGCATTTTTGCCATTCCCGGTGAGCGCCGTTCCACGTAGTCGTAGAAATGGCTTGGGCTTCGGAGGAAACCGACCGTTTGCGGACAGGTTCCATTGAATGCCCACTTTACACCAACTATACCCGCCGCCGCCGGGAATTTCAACGGTGCGCGCCGGTCCCGGACCCGTCCCGGAACCGACCGGGCGCGGACGCCTTTCCCGGATTGACCGCCGGGCGGTCATGGGGTATAGTGGCGTCCTATTACCTATTGTTGTCAATCGGAGGAATTCCCTTGCCAGGACACCGTCGTCTCCACGTTTGCCACTCCCCGATTCCGTTCTGTTCACGTTTCCTTACACTTTTTGTTGCTTTTCTCTTTACTCTGACTACCATCGCCGGCCTTTCTTTTGCCGGTGAGACCGATACATCTCCGACCACCATCCCGGCTCCGGGCGCCGCATCGCCGCTGCCGGAGGCCGTTACCGTCGACCCGAATGCCGACATTGCCTACGAGGCGAGCTGGGAAGACAAGGTCGTCTCCATCCCGATTAAGGGCGTCATTATCGGGAAACCGTTTTCCGATCTGCCGGAACGGGTTATCCGCGCCCTGGACAAGGCCGACACAGACGGCGCCATGCTCGTCGTCCTCGAAATCGATTCGCCCGGCGGCGAAGTCGGCACCTGCGACACGTTGTCCAAGCGGATTTTCGAGTCGAAAACGCCGGTCGTCTCCCTTGTCCTCCACAAGGCCGTGTCCGGCGGCGCCATGGTCGCCTCGGCCGGACGGGAAGTCGTCATGACCCGGGCCGCCCGCATCGGCGACATCCAGCCGATGCAGATGTCCGCCACCGGCAATTCGCCGGGGATGGACGACCGGACGGCGGAAAAAATCGAGGTCGACATCAGGACCATCATGAAGGTCTACGCCGAACATTTCGGCCGACCGGTCAAGGTGATGGAAGGCATGGTCAGCCGGAGCGGGAGCATTTACCAAGTGGCGTTCCGCTCGGGCGCGGTCGAGTACATGACCGGTCACGATCTGGAGGTTCTTGAGAAAAACATCGATCTCGGCCGCGACCGCCGGCGCATCGCCAATACGAAGCTTATCAAACCGGACGGGCGCCTTCTCGAACTGTCCGCCGGCGAAGCGGTGGAGTACGGCGTCGCCTCGGAAGTGGTGGAGAGCCGCGAGGCGTTTTTCCTCGAACGCGGCATCACGGACGACATGATCGTGACGCCGATAGTGCCGACCGGCGAGTTCGATCTGAAAAAACTCCTGCCGAAGCTTGACGATCTCGGCCTGCCTATTTGGGTCGTCGTCCTCCTTGGCCTGTTCCTCATTGTCGGCGTGGCCGGGGTGGTGACGGAATGGCAGGCGCCGGGGAGCGGGATTCCCCTCGCCATAGGGATTATCGGCTTTGTCTGCTTCTTCACGAACCTTCTCATGCACGACCGGGGGAGTCCCTTGGGGATTGCCGTCTTCCTTATCGGCGTCGGCCTCCTTGTTGTTGAAATCATGATTCTCCCCGGCTTCGGCGTCGCCGGTATCGGCGGCATTATCGCCATCCTGGCCGGAATACTCCTCGCCTTCACGCCGGACTGGAGTTCCGACTATATGCACCAGTTCATGTGGCAGGAAGTGGGCGCGTTTACGCTCCTCATCTTCCTCGGGCTTCTGGGAGCGGTCGGCGCCATCCTCATAATTTCCCAGTATGGCGAACGGTTGCCGTATCTTGGCCGGTTTTTCCTGACAAATTCCCAACCGGCCGGCGACAACCCGAACCCGGACGCGGTTGTCCCCGAGGCGCACGAATCGGTCCGGCTCCGGTACCAGTCACTCCGTGGCCGGACCGGCGTGGCCGAGTCCATGCTCCGGCCAGCCGGCAAGGTCAGGCTGGACAGCGGGGAACTGTTGGACGTGATGACGGACGGCGTCTATGTCGAGGCGGGAACCAGGGTGACAGTCACCGAAGCGGCGCCGAACCGGATTATCGTCGCTGTGGCGCGGTAGCGGCCGGCGACGCCGCTCCCGCCGTCACGGTCACGACGACGAGCCTGAAATCACATTTTGAAACAAGTATGTAGTTTTACTATAACTCACGGCGGGCCGGCCAACCGGTCCCGCCATACCTGTCCCTTTTTCCATACGCACCTGGAGAAAATCGATGAACGAATTGCTTGCGCAAATGCCGTCCTCCTTTATGGCGATTGTCTCACTCGCCGTTCTGGTGATTGTCCTTATCGTCTTTTTTGTCGTCTTTTCCTTCGGGCGGACGTGGTTGCAAGCGCGGGCGTCCGGCGTGCCGATTGGCTTTATTGACCTCGTCGGCATGTTTATCCGGAAAGTTAATTCGGCCATGATCGTGAACTCCATGATCACCACCCACAAGGCCGGCCTTCGGATTTCCCGCGATTTCCTCGAAGCCCATTACCTCGCCAAAGGTAACGTGCCGGTCCTGTCCCAGGCCCTCATCATGGCCCACCAGGCCGGACTGACCATCGAACCCCGGAGCCTCGCCGCCCACCTCCTCGCCGGCGGCAATGTCCTCGACGTCGTTCGCGGCCTCATTTCGGCCAGCCGCGCCAACATTCCGCTGCCGTTCGACAAGGCCTGCGCCATCGACCTCGCCGGCCGCGACATCGTCCAGGCCGTCAACACCTCCGTCGATCCCCGG
>JAJBTL010000130.1 GCA_020860865.1 Planctomycetota bacterium
AATTTACACGTGTAATCCTTTGAGGAATTGATAACAGGTATTCATCGGTTTTACGCGTGGTTCAGCGACCGATAACAATTGTTCCGGTCGGTGTCTGTTTTAAACCGTGAAATCGCCTGACGGTCCCCGTTGACTCCGGCCGGGCGTTCCCGTACAATGCTCCGGCCGGCACAACGCCACGACGCGTTCGCGGGTCGGTTTTTTGGCTACACCGCCCACCCCTTCCTTTCTTTTCGAACGGGAACGGGCGATCTCAAGCATTTTTAGAAATTCTGTGATAATCCGGGTTAGGCGCTGGAAGGAGCGGTAGGGTGATTTTTCCGGTGGTTTGGAAAAAGCGCCCGCGAGCGACTGGATGCGACTAACCCGGAATTATCACGAAAATTCTTACAATGCTCTTTTTACGCCGGAGGACGTCACGCACCCGCCGGTTTCTCACTCTGGCGTTTTTCGACACAGCCACCGCCGCGTTTCCCTGGTTCCCTTCCGGTAACCAGGCGCCGAGGGGGCGGCCGGCTGTTTGGCGGAAAACGCCCACAAGGAACACGCTCATGAACAAGGCCACAGTCTACAGTACCGACATGCACGTCACGGACGAGGAAAACACCCAGGCCAAAATGGCCAGGCTTATCCGTCGTGCCGGTCTCGGCGACCTCGACCTCAAGGGGAAGTTCGTCGCCATCAAGATCCATTTCGGCGAAATGGGCAATCTCGCCTATCTCCGGCCGAACTACGCCCGCACCGTCGTCGACCTCGTGAAGGAATTCGGCGGCAAGCCGTTCCTCACCGACGCGAATACCCTCTACGTCGGCTACCGGAAAAATGCCCTCGACCACCTGGACACCGCTTACACAAACGGCTTCTCCCCCTTCTCCACCGGCTGCCACATCATCATCGCCGACGGCCTCAAGGGGACGGACGAGGTCCTTGTCCCGGTCCGGAACGGCGAGTTGACGAAAGAGGCCCGCATCGGCCGCGCCGTCATGGACGCGGATGTCGTCATCTCCCTCAGCCATTTCAAGGGCCACGAGTTGACCGGCATCGGCGGCGCCATCAAGAATATCGGCATGGGCTGCGCCTCCCGCGCCGGCAAAATGGATCAGCATAACGACGGAAAACCGCAGGTCGACGCCAACCTCTGCATCGGCTGCGGCAAATGCCGGGCCATCTGCGCCTTCGACGCGCCGGAACTCAAGAACCGGAAGGCCGTCATCAACCATTCCATCTGCGTCGGCTGCGGCCGTTGCATCGGCGTCTGCCCCACTGACGCCGTCCAGCCGACCGACGACGCGTCCGTCACCGACCTGTCGAAACGGATGGCCGAGTACGCCATGGCCGTCCTCGACGGCAGGCCGCAGTTCCACATCTCCCTCGTGATGGACGTGTCGCCGTTCTGCGACTGCCACAGTTCGTCCGATGTCGGCATCGTCCCGGACGTCGGCATGTTCGCCTCCGTCGACCCGGTCGCCCTCGACCAGGCCTGCGCCGAAGCGGTCAACCGCCAGCCCATCCAACTCGGGAGCATTCTCGCCAGCCCGGAATGTCAGGGCCGCGCCGACATCGAGGATTATTTCCAGCGCATGCATCCGGTGACCAATTGGCACGAATGCCTCGACCATGCCGAAAAAATCGGCCTCGGCAGCACGAAGTACGATTTGGTGACGATTTGATCGGGTGGTGTCCGAGATTCTTCCTGGTCGGCATTGTTCTTGTTTGGCGAATTTCCCGGCTGATTTGTGGAAATAGCTTGACAAAATGTTCAACTTCCCGATAGTTGGTACTTCTGCGGAACAGGCCCGCCCCGTCCCGCAGCATCCTGAATTGACCGTCACTGACGGGCCGTGGCTCAGCTTGGTAGAGCGCTTGTCTGGGGGACAAGAGATCGGTGGTTCGAATCCACTCGGCCCGACCAATTATAAAGACCGCAATTCTTGGGGGTTGCGGTTTTTTATTTGTGCTTCGCAAAGTATTCGGTAGTTCCTTTTTCCGACTCCGCTTGGGGAAAAGTCACCGTAGGTTCTTGCTATACCGGTTATTCACGATACGATTAAAGTAGGGGGGAGAACAATGGCCACCAAGGGCAAGGTTCACGATATACTTAAGATCCTCCGAAAGGATGGCTGGATTGAAATCAAATCCAACAGCGGCGATCATAGACAGTTTAAGCATGCACACAAGCCTGGCAAGGTGACCGTTGACGGCAAGCCGTCCGACGAGTTACGAGTAAAGACATGGGACAGTATAGTACGTCAGGCAGGACTGCAATAAGGAGGTGGTTTCATGAACAAAAACATCTGGATCTGCATAGGCAAGGCCGGTAATAACTACGACGCCTACGCGCCGGACGTCCCTGGATGCATCGCCACCGGCATCGACATTGAAACGACGAAAGCTAATATGATCCGCGCACTATCCCGCCACCTTCAAGGCATGCTCGAGGACGGAGAATCGTTTGACTCCGTTGGTACAGCATTTCCCATTGCCGATGCCATTGAAGCCAAGGAAAAAGGCGAAGAAGAATATTACTCCCTGGTCGAGGTTAATGTAGTCAAAGAACTGATACCCACGGTAACGCAGTAATAAGAAGGGAAATATCGTGGCCACCAAGGGGAAGGTACGCGACATGCTGAAAATGCTCGACAAGGACGGTTGGGAACAAGTTGGGCAAAGGGGCAGCCACAGGCAGTTCAAACATTCTATCAAGCCCGGCCGCGTGACCGTTCCCGGAAAACCTTCGGATGACTTGCCCGAAGGGACATGGAATAGCATACTTAAGCAGTCTGGAATAAAATAAGGAGTTCAGACATGCATAAGCAAATTTGGATATGTATCGAAAAGGCTGAGGGAAATTACGGAGCCTATGCCCCTGCGGTACCGGGGTGCGTCACCACGGGCGAGACGGTGGAGGCGACACGGATCAATATGGCCGAAGCGCTTGCCTTCCACTTTGCAGGCATGGCAGCGGATGGCGAACCCCGCGACCCCATCGCGGCGGACTTTCCCATTGACGATGCCTTGCGTTCAAAAAGAGAAGGTCTGGAAGATTATTTCTCTGTTGTTCAGGTTCCACTTCCCGTCGGTGTGGGTATTTGAGATCAATGCTCCGTCCATTTCGTAAGACCGTCTGATAGAGACTACGATAAAATTGACATACGGAGGCTTTCATGCCAGAAAAACGCCACATCACCATCCTCGCCACCGGCGGGACCATATCGGGGAAAACCCGGGACAGCGCGGCGACGGGGGAATATGTTTCCGGGTTGTTTTCGGTGGAGGAGTTGCTGGCGGCGGTGCCGGAGCTGGCGGAGGTCGCGGATGTCTCCACCGTTCAAGTCAATAATATCGGTAGCGAGAACATGACGGAAGACGTCTGGCTCGGGCTGGCCGGGTATATACATTCGCACGCCGGCGATCCGGGCGTGGACGGGTTTGTCGTGCTTCACGGGACCGACACGATGGAGGAGACGGCGTATTTTCTTCATCTTGTCGCGAAGACGGACAAGCCCATCGTCTTCACCGGCGCCATGCGGCCGGCCGATGCCGTGTCCGCCGACGGCAGCGGCAATATCCTCGCCGCCGTCCAGACCGCCGTCAACGGGAATGCCGCCGGGCGCGGCGTCCTTGTCGTGTTCGGGAGCCGGATTTTTTCGGCGCGGGACGTTGTCAAACTCGATGCCGTCAACCTGGACGCCTTCGGCGCGCCGAACGCCGGTCCGTGCGGTGCGGTCATTCGCGGCGTGCCCCACTTCCACCACCGGCCACTGACGCGGCACACCGTTGATTCGGAATTTTCCGTGGCGGATTCGGAAGGACTGCCCCGGGTGGAAATCATCTACGGCCACGCCGGGCAGCGGGCCGATGTGACGAGCGGGTTTCTCAGCCTCGACCGGCTGGAAGGCGTTGTCCACGCCGGCGTCGGCGCCGGGAATATTCACTCCGCCGTCAAGCCGCTTCTCCGGGAAGCGGTGCGGAACGGGATTCCGGTGGTGGCGTCGTCCCGGGTGGCGGCGGGACTTGTGCCGTTTTCGGTGACAGACGCCCAGGCGGACGGGTTTGTCTTCGCGGGCAGTCTTAATC
>JAJBTL010000320.1 GCA_020860865.1 Planctomycetota bacterium
GAAACGGCCTGTGACGCAGCCCTTGTCCGTGACCAGAAGTCGTTCGCCAATTCCCAGGATGTCGATGAAACGGCCCGGGTCGGCGATATCCTCAAGGTCTATTTCGTTACCACTTCGGGTGACGAAGAAATCATGGCGATGAAGGAACAGCGCCTCCGAGTCGAGGGCGAGATGCTCTTTGGCCTGCCGGTTCCCGATCTCGAAACGAAATTCACCGGCGCCAAAAAGGGCGACAAGGTCGAACTGACCATCACCCTGCCGGCCGACCACCCGAACACCGAACTCCGGGGCAAGGAAGCTCTCACCGTCGTCGACGTCCTGTCTGTCGATCGGGGCGATCTTCCCGAGTTGAACGACGAATTCGCCAAAGGCCTCGGTTTCGAGAGTATGGAAGACTTCCGTCACCGCCTGAACGACAACCTCATCCGCGAGGGCATGGTTGCGGCCCGGAGCAAGGAAGAAGAGGAGATTATCGAAAAGCTTCTCGCTGAAGCCGACTTCCCGGTTCCGGAATCCCTCGTCAAGGCGGAAACGCAGAACCTGGTGCAGGCGCGCGGCCGGCAACTGGCCGGCATGGGCGTCGCCGCCAATGCCGCCCTCTTCACCCAGCTTGAAAAATACCGGCCGGAAGCGGAGAAGGAAGCGACGAAGAAGGTCCGCTGGAGCTTTATCGCCACGAAGATCGCCGAGAAGGAAAACATCCAGGTCACGAACGAAGACCTGTCCACCCACATCGAGGCGCTGGCCCAGGCCTACGGCACGACCCCGGCGAAGATTGTCCAGCGTATCCGGTCGATGAACGGGATTTCGCCGATGCTGGCGGAAATCCAGGGCATCAAAGTCATCCAGTTCATCACCAACAACACCAAGGGTAAAGCGCCGACCACCACCGAGGACACCAAGGCGATCAACGCCGATGCGGCGAAAAGCGCCCAGGGTCTGACCGGCGAAGGAGAGTCGGAGTAAACGGACAGGGATAAAGCATTCAGGCATTCTTTCGCGTTTGACCCGGTGTGGCGGTTCCCGTTGGCAGTGAAGGCGGCGGGCGGCTGGTCGGGAATGGCCCGGAATCGGGGCGGAGCGTGGGGCGGATCATCCCGCTTGGGCGTTCTTACTACCGGTCCATACCGAGAGCGATCGGTTGATACTGTCGCGGTCTCCGGTTATAATGAATGTGGAAGAGTATTTTTAGATGTTTTTTTATCCCGGCGCGGACGAGCGATCACAACCGCCCTGCCCACCCGGATCATATAGTACCCTCTCTCTATGGAAAGAACACAATGGCGAACATGATTGAACCCGTTGCTGACCTTGTCCCCTTCGTTATCGAACGCACCGGTCGCGGTGAACGGAGCTACGACATTTATTCCCGGCTCCTCTCGGACCGGATTATCATAATCGGTTCCGACATCCGCGATCACAACGCGAGCCTATATATCGCGCAGATGCTTTACCTGGACCTTGTCAACCGCGATGCCGACATCCAGGTCTACATCAACTCGCCCGGTGGCAGCGTCACCGCCGGCCTGGCCATTTACGACACCATGCAGCACCTTTCGTGCAACGTCGCCACCTACTGCGTCGGGCAGTGCGCCAGCATGGGCGCGGTCCTCCTCGCCGCCGGCACCAAGGGCAAGCGCTACAGCCTTCCCCACAGCCGCATCATGATTCACCAGCCGTGGGGCGGCGCCGAAGGCACGGCGGCGGACATCACCATTCAGGCGGCGGAAATCAACCGCCTGAAAGGCATCCTGAACGGCATCCTCGCCAAGCACTGTGAGAAGGACTTGTCGGTTATCGAAAAAGACACCGACCGCGACTTCTTCATGTCGGCGGAAGAAGCCAAGGCCTATGGTTTGGTGGATGAAGTCATCATGCCTGGCGAAAAGTCCAGCGGCGAACGGAAGCCCATGTAAGGCAGTGGGTTCCGAAAACGACCGAAGGATGGAACGCGGCGATGTGCACGGCCAGGTTATGTAGTGCGACAATCTGTTTGCCGCGTTCCGTTTTTGACCGTGCACCGGGGCTGTTTACGGTCCCACATTACACCATCCGGGCCGGCTTGTGAAATCGGTCCAACCGACTCGGGTGCAACGAGGAGTTTTCGATAATGTCTAAATCATCCCAAACCGGCGATTCAGGCGGAACCTCTCGGAAGGGCGGTCAACGCTGCGCGTTTTGCGGCCGTCCGCCGGACAACCGCCGGAAAGTCATCCAGGGCTATGGCGACGCCTGCATCTGTTCGGATTGCGTGAAAATGTGCGTAACCCTGATGGACGAGGACGAATTCGGCCGCCGGGACAAGGAGAGCGTGACCATCTCCCGGGTGCCGACGCCGCGCGAATTCAAGCGTCAGCTCGACGAATATGTCATCAGCCAGGAGAACGCGAAAAAGGTGCTCTCCGTCGCTGTTCACAACCACTACAAGCGGCTCCTCGCCGGCAAGGGCGACGACGTCGAGGTCGAGAAGTCGAATGTCCTCATCGTCGGTCCGTCCGGCTGCGGCAAGACCCTCATGGCCCGCATCCTGGCCGGGGTCGTCGATGTGCCGTTCGCCATTGCCGACGCCACCACCCTCACCGAAGCCGGTTATGTCGGCGAGGACGTGGAAAACATCCTGCTCCGCCTCATCCAGGCGGCCGACGGCGACGTGGCCAAGGCGGAAAAGGGCATTGTCTACATTGACGAAATCGACAAAATCGGGAAAAAGACCCAGGGCGTCTCCATCACTCGGGATGTTTCCGGCGAAGGCGTGCAGCAGGCGCTCCTGAAAATGCTCGAGGGCACGGTCTGCAACGTTCCGCCGCAGGGCGGTCGGAAACATCCGGAACAACGTTACATTCCGATCAACACGTCCAGTATCCTCTTCATCTGCGGCGGCACGTTCGACGGCCTTGACGAAATCATCGGCCGCCGTATCGGCCAGAAGTCCATCGGCTTCCACCGGGAAGCGGAAAAGTCCGCCGATCAGGAGCTTGGCGACCTTCTTGAACAGGTGGATTCAGACGACCTTCTCGAGTACGGGCTTATCCCGGAACTGCTCGGCCGTCTCCCCGTCATCGCGCCCATCCGGCCGATGGACGAGGAAGCGCTTATCCGCATCCTCCGGGAACCGCGGAACGCCCTCCTGAAGCAGTACGAGCACCTCTTCTCGTTGGAAGGCGCCCAGATCGACTTCTCGGACGACGCCCTCCGGGCCATCGCCCAGAAGGCGCTTAAAAAGGGAACCGGGGCGCGGGCGCTCAGGGGCATTGTCGAGGGTGCGCTCCTTGGCCTTATGTACGAACTCCCCGACCTTCCCCGTCCGCACAAGTACGCGGTGGACGAGGAACTGATAAACGACGGCTGGGACCAGTGGGGCGTCAAGCACGGCTACCTGACCCCGGACGAAGCGGTGACGCAACACACCGCCAGGGCGGCCAAGAAAGCCCGGCGAAAGGAAGGCGAGGCCGAGGAAAAGGACAGCGCCTGAACCGAAGTTTTGCCATAACAATAATGCGGCGTCCCCTTCTGATGGAGGGGACGCCTTTTTTATTGGACATCCATTCGCTAGCCGCATTACGCTTGACCCTTTTCCATAATAGGGTTAGTGTTAGTGTGGACTCTGGATTAAGAGTTGAGTATCAGAGGTTTCTCATGGCCATTACATTTTTCAATCCCGGATGAGAGTTTGTGCACTCATAGGATTAGTACATGAAACAAACGCCCTTTTTCGAAATAGTCAGATTGGTGGATACCGATCCGGACAGCATGGAAGAACTGGGAACAAAACCGAAATACTGGTTCGAGTTTACGGACGACACTCTACAATTTCCTGCCGGCACGGAAATGCTTTTTAAAGCCGATAATCGCGGGACAGGTGAGGATTGGGCGGAAAGAATAGCGTGTGAACTCTGTAATTATCTAAAAATTCCCCATGTCGAATATGAAATGGCCGAAGAGTCGGAGTCTGGTCGCTATGGTGTCATTTGTCCCAATTGCGCCATTTCGCCGAATTCACTGGTGCTCGGGAATCAATTGCTATTATCCAAGAATCCCGATTATCAAGAAGACTTTTCACATAAATAC
>JAJBTL010000209.1:0-1158 GCA_020860865.1 Planctomycetota bacterium
GTCCAGGGACTTCCTCGCCGGCCTCGCCCGCCGGTATAGCGTCAACCTGGTCGGCGGCTCCATTATCAATCGGGATGGGGATGTAATTCGAAATACCAGTCTCATCTTCGACCGCACCGGCCGTGAAGTCGCCAGCTACGACAAGGTCCACCTCTTTTCCCCGACCCGGGAAAACGAACGCTTCCAGGCCGGCGACCGTCCCGTCCTCTTCACGCTGGACGGCGTCCGCTGCGGCGTCGTCATCTGCTACGATATCCGCTTCCCCGAGTTTATCCGCCACTACGCCCTGTCCGGCGCCGAAATCCTCTTTGTCCCCGCCGCCTGGCCGCATCCCCGGTCCGGACATTGGCGGCTCCTGAACATCGCCCGGGCGGTGGAGAATCAGTTATTCGTGGCGGCGGTCAATCAGTGCGGCCCGGTCGGGAAAACCAGCTTTTGCGGCGGATCGCTGCTTGTCGATCCGTGGGGCGAAGTCCTGGCCGAAGGCGGCGAGGACGAGGCAATCGTCCAGGCCGATTTCGACCTCGCTGTCATCCCCGAGGTGCGCGAACGGATAAATGTCTACCGCGACCGCCGTCCCGACATCTACGGCAATCCCGGCCCGGCCACGGGCGACTGCGCGCCGGCACAATAATCCGGGCGCTCCACTCGCAGTGGGACAGCGGCATTTTATTGAAACGGCTCAACGGGTATCGACCGGGTCGGTGAGGCCCGTCCGGTTTATTCAAACTGCGACAGGTCAATCCCCAATTGGCGAATCCGGTAGGATATCACTCTGGCCGTGGCCTGGAGGTTCTGCGCCGCCCGGGTGATGTTGCCGCGCGTTTCCTTGAGGGCGGCTGTGAGGACGCCCCGTTCGAAATTGTCCACCAGCGTCTTGTAATCGACATCCGGTCCAGGCACGACCGCCGTCGTCGCTGCCGCCGCCGCGCCGGACGGTGACGCCGCTCCCTGCGGCCGCATGGTGGCGGGGAGGTGGGCGAGTTGTATCGCGTCGGAGTCCGCCAGGATAACCGCATGTTCGATGCAATTCTCCAGTTCCCGAACATTCCCCGGCCACGAATGCGCGGTGAACGCCGCCAACACCTCCGGCGAAAAACGCTGGACATCCTTCCCGGCCTGGGCCGCGTATTTCCTCAGGAAATGTTCGGCCAGGAG
>JAJBTL010000209.1:1168-4040 GCA_020860865.1 Planctomycetota bacterium
CGCCGCTCCCGGCGCGGCAGGAGGTGAATCGGGACGACGTTACTCCGGTAACACCGGTCGCCCCGGAACCGGCCGTCCCGGACCATCGCGAAGAGGTCCCGGTGGGTGGCGGTGACGACGCGGACATCGACCCGGACGGTCTGGTTGCCGCCGACCCGTTCGAACTCGCGTTCCTGGAGGACGCGGAGGAGCCGCACCTGCATGAGGGGCGAAATATCCCCGATTTCGTCGAGGAAAATCGTCCCGCCGTGGGCCTGTTCGAACCGGCCTTTCCGGGTGGCGACGGCGCCGGTGAAGGCGCCTTTTTCATGGCCGAACAGTTCGCTTTCTATGAGCGTTTCCGGCAGGGCGGCGCAGTTCACCCGGACAAACGGCCCGTCCGCCCGGGAGCCGTTGTAATGGAGCGCCTGGGCGACGAGTTCCTTGCCGGTGCCGGTCTCGCCGTTTATGAGGACGGTGGACGGGCTGTCCGCCACCTGGGCAATTTGATCAAAGACAATCTGCATTTCCCGGGATTTCCCGATAAGGTTCCGGGGACCGGTGTGACTGCGGAGTTCGATGCGGAGCTGTTCGTTTTCCCGACGGAGCCGATCCTGGCCTTCCTTCAGGAGGCGGCGGGTCTGGATGGCCTGGGCCAGCATGGCGGCGACGACGCCGAGGAAGCGGGCGTCTTCCTCAAGGGCGTCCTGGGAGCGGCATTCCGAATCGGCGGAAATGGTGCCAAGGACCTTTTTGCCCATCAGCACCGGCACGCAGATGAAGGACGCGTCGTCCGAGCGGATGCCGGTTTTATTAAGAAATGTCGGGCAGTCCCTGATACTCGGGATAATGGCCGGTTCGCCCTTTTCGGCGACAGTGCCGACAACGCCTTCGCCGAGGTGGTAATGGCCTTTCCGGACCTGCTCGTCCGTCAGGCCGTGGGCGAAGTCGATGGAAACGGTTTGCCCCCCGGACTCGAGGAGGGACAGGGTGGCGTAACGCATGCCAAGGGTCTCGCCGAGGACTTCAAGACCCTTCGGGAGCGCTTCGGCGAGATCGGGGGATTCGAGGGTGGTGATGCCGGCGATGCGGTTCAGGGCGGCGAGTTCGGCCTCGCGGCGGCGGCTGTCGTTGGTCATGGGCGGGTCTTCATTGGCGTCGGGTCTCGTTCAGGTTCGCCTTGTTTCGCAATCACTCACGTGGACCAAAGCGGTTCACGACAACACATGAACGCGCGAGCGGACGCGGGGGACTCCCGGTCCGGTCCGGCATCGGCCGTTCTTCAGGACAGTATGGCATTCCGGTTGTCCGGACGGAATATTGTACCTGGATTGACTTCCCGGGTCAAACCACTAAGATGGAGACTGCGGAACACGGTGTCAATTTTTCGACCGTTTATTTCGCAAACTCCAGCATGAACGCCTTATATAGCCGCCGGGCGATGTGGTCAAGGCGGCTTTTTTACGGCATGCCAACGCGGACGCCGGACCTGTCCGTTGTGCCACGGCCCGAATCCGGTTCGCCATGCCCTGTACGCCATGGGAGAAACATCATGGAAGAAATACTGGAAGTCCTGGAGAAAAACGGCCGGCAAACACCGGCCGAAATCGCTACCATGCCGGGGAAGACCGAAGCCGCCGTGGCCGCCGCCATCGCCGACTTCGAAGCGCGGCACGTCATCAACGCCTACACCGCCATCATTAATTGGGATCTGACCGGTACGGAACGGGTCACAGCCCTTATCGAGGTCAAGCTGACGCCGGAGCGCGATCGCGGCTTCGACAAGGTGGCGGAACGGATTTACAACTTTCCCGAGGTGAAGTCGTGCTATCTCATGTCCGGCGGGTTCGACCTGACCGTGGTCATCGAGGACACGACGATGAAGGAAGTCGCGTTGTTTGTCGCGGAAAAGCTGGCGCCGGTGCCTGGCGTCACCTCCACCGCGACCCATTTCATTCTGAAAAAATACAAAGACAAAGGGTTTGTCTTCGGCACTCCGGCCGTCGACGACCGGGAGCATGTGATATTATGACATTTACGCCAAAAGGCCTTCTCCAGCCCCGGGTGCGGGATTTGCCGCCGTCCGGGATTCGCAAGTTTTTCGATCTCGTCAATGAAATGAAGGACGCCATTTCCCTTTCCGTCGGCGAACCGGATTTCGTTACCCCGTGGCGCGTCAGGGAAGCCGGCATCTATTCCCTCGAACAAGGCCACACCCACTATTCGCCGAACGCCGGTTTCCAGCAGCTCCGTCAAGCCATCAGCCGCTACCTGTCCCGCTCCATCGGCATGGACTACGACCCGGCCAATGAAATCATCGTCACCGTCGGCGGCAGCGAAGCCATCGACCTCGCCCTCCGCGCCGTCGCCGGACCCCGCGACGAGGTGATTATTCCGGAACCGTCCTTCGTCGCCTACAAACCGTGCGCGACCTTGACCGGCGCAACGGCGGTGCCGCTTCCGCTGGACGAAAAGGATCAATTCAAGCTGACGCCGGAAAAGCTCCGGTCCGTCCTGACGGATCGGACGAAGGCGATTATTTTCCCGTTCCCGAACAACCCGACCGGCGCCATCATGTCCCGGGAGGACATCGAGAAAATCGTCCCCCTCATCGCCGACCGGGACATCCTCGTCCTGTCGGACGAAATCTATTCGGAACTGAGTTACGACGGCCCGCACGTGTCCATTTCCACTTTCCCGGGCATGCGGAACCGCACCATCGTCATGAACGGCTTTTCCAAAGCCTTCGCCATGACCGGCTGGCGCCTCGGCTATGCCGCCGGCCACCCGGACATCATCGGCGCCATGTACAAGATTCACCAGTACGGCATCATGTGCGCGCCGACGACGGCCCAGTACGCCGGCATCGAAGCCCTCGACCACTGCATGGACG
>JAJBTL010000217.1:0-650 GCA_020860865.1 Planctomycetota bacterium
CCTTGCCGCCAGCCGGGATGAGTACGAAGACGTTGCCCAGGCCTTTGTCCAATTGTCGAACAACCGCTACCGCCTCCAGGAGCCGGCCTTCAACGTCCAGTCCGCCTATTGGGCCGCCCGCGCCTTCGAAATGACCGAAGACTACCGGGACGCCGTCGACCAGTACACCCGCGTCGGCGGCGTCACCCTGCCGCCGGGGATGGAAGGGGACGCGGCGCAACGGACATCCCGCTGTCTCCGGGAACTGGCGGAAGAGGTGCCGTATCCGGGCACGCTCCGTGATCGCCAGCGCCGCGATCAACTCCTTAATCAGGCCATCAGCGAACTCGACCGCGCCCGCCTCGCGTTCCCGGTCGGCAACCGCCGGAAGGAAATCGAACTCGATCTTATCGCCCTCCGGATGGCCCGCCGCGAGGAACAGTTTGTCCGGGAAGCCGCCACCGAAGCGGAAGGCTATATAGAAAGCGATCCGGCCAAGGACGAACTCCGCGCCCGCGCCACCCTCTACCGGGGCCAGGCCGCCGCCATGCTCGGGAACCAGCCGGACGCCGCCCTTTGGTTTCGCCGGGTCGTCCAGGACGAAGCGCCGAACGACGACGACCGCCGCGCCGCCGAACTCGGCCTCGGGCTGGCCCAGGTGGAAGTGGCCG
>JAJBTL010000217.1:660-9490 GCA_020860865.1 Planctomycetota bacterium
CCTGGCGCCGGTCCTTGCCGGCGGCGATCACAATCCGCCCGCCTGGAAGGTTGCCGGCATTGCCGAACTGCGCCGGGGCCGCCTCGGCGAATCGTTCAGCCTTCTCTATCCGGCCGCCAGGCCGTCGAACCCGAACCGGAACCTCCGCTACACTTCGTGCCGCGACGCCTCCCGCACCGCCGATCTCCGCCGCGAATACGGCATGGCCCTGGCCCTGAACCACACGGCGAGCCGCATGCTCCGCCGGGACCGCCTGTTCGGGACGCTTCTTGTCTCGGAATTCCAGGCGATGGAGACGATATTGAAACTGGGCAAGATGGGCGGCCCGATGTCACTCTCCAGTGACATCGACCTCCTCACCGCCGCCTCCGACGCGCCGGTCGCCTCCCTGGAAACGCGTCAGGCCGATGTCGCCGCCGCCCTTGGCCAAACCCTCGGGAACCTCCTCTTCACCGGGGGCGATCCGAACAGTGGCTTCGACCTCGGCATCACCGCCGAAGCGGCGGACGAATGGTCCGGCGACGGTATCGAGAAATTGGAACTGGCCATCGGCCTTATCGCCCACCTGCGGAAACGCGAACCGGCCGGGGTGACGGACAGCGTCCTCTCGTCCCGCCTCGGCGAAGCCCGCCACGCCCTGGCCCTGGCCCGGGCCGACCGAATCCTGAAGGCGCCCATTCCCGATACGGAAGCGATTGACAGGACCCTCGGCGACTTCGCGGCGGCGGCGGCGAGCTTTCAGGAAGCGTCGGCCGGCGGCTTTTCCATCGAGGACAGCCTGAACCAGGGCATGGTCAACATGGAATCCGGCGCCTTTCTTATGGAACTGTCGCGCCGCTGGGAACGCGGGCCGTTCGCCGCCCGTTCCTTGTCGTGGCGGGACGAAGCGCGGCAACGTATCGAAGCGAGCCTCAGGCCGTTCAACCAGGCCATCGCCACCTCGGGGCCGTCGAGCCTGGCGTCCCGGCGGGCCAAATGGTCACGGGGCCGAGCCCTTGAACTCATGGGCGAATGGCGCGGCGCCGCCGTCGACTACCTGTCACTCATGAATAATTCGGAACTGCCGCGCATCCTCCGGGCCAACGCCGCCCGCCGCTGGGCCGAATGCATGGGAAAACTTGGCGAAAACCGGACCGCCCTGACGCGCCTCGCCGTCTTCACGGAAATCGACGCCGAAGCCGCCCTCCTCGCCGGCCACCTCGCCGACGAAGCCGGTTATCCCCGGGAAGCGTATCAGTACTACCTGTTCGCCGCCAACCCGGATTCGCCCGCCATCCCACCGGCCACGCCCGGACGGGTCCAGGACGCCTCGTTCCACGCAGCCAAGCTGGCCCTCGGCAGCCCGAACAGCGCCAATCCGCTCCTTCCACCGGAGCAGGTGATCGCGTCGGCCCGGGACCTCCTCATCGCCAACGCCCGCGCCGATCTCGGGAACAGTTGGGCCGTTCCGATACTGAATCTTCTCGGTGAAAGTTACCTCGCGGAGCCGGGCGGCTACGAAGCCGCGTCCCGGTTGGCGACGGACGTCATCGACATCCCCGGCCACAAGCCGGAAGTCGACCGGGCCATGTACATCCTCGCGGCCAAGGCCCAATCCCTCGCCGGCAACTACGACCAGGCCCTGGACGAACTTGACTACGCCCGGGACCTCCTCGATGAATCGCCGGACAGCCGCCGCGACGCCGCCCTCGTCACCCTGGAGACGGCCCGCGTCTACCGCAGCCAAAACCGCCGGGAAGACGCCCTCCGGGCCTACGCCGACGTTTTCGCCATGTACCCGGAGCAGGAGGAATCGGACGATGCCGCCCGCACCGAATCCGCCATCATGCTCCTCACCGGCGACGGCCGCGGCCCGGCCGAAGTGGAGATGGCCCGGAGCATCCTCAGTGGTCTCCGCGATCAGATGGCGGCGCAAAAGATCATGCGGGACTACGGAATTCATTGACAATGTGGCCGGGGTTGGCGATGATGAACCGTTCGCGTTCAAAAGGTCTACCATCATCAAATGAAACGGAGAATTGCCATGTCCCTCGCTTTTCAGAAGTGCATCAACCCCGCCTGTGCGGCGGACTACGATATCATGCAGGTATTGCCGAAGTGTCCGAAATGCGGCAATCTCCTGGACGTCGAGTATGACTGGGAAAAGATGGCCCTGCCGGCCAAGGTGACCGATCTCGGTAAAATCACCGACTGGCCCTCCGGTGGCCTCGGCGCCGTCTCGGGCGTCTGGCGTTTCGGCGCCATGCTCCCGTTCGCCAGCCCGGAACAGCGGGCCAGTATCGGCGAAGGCCATACCCAGCTCCGCCGGAGCCCCCGGGCCGCCTCCTACGCCGGCGTGAAATCGGAAAACTTCCGCCTCCAGTACGAAGGCCTGAACCCGTCCGGCAGCTTCAAGGACAATGGCATGGCCGGCGCCCTGACCCATGCCGGCATGGTCGGCGCCAGCGTCGCCGCCTGCGCCTCGACCGGGAACACCTCGGCCAGTCTCGCCGCCTTCGCTTCGGCCAGTGGCGGCATGCGGGCGATTATCTTCATTGGGGACGGTAAAATCGCCTACGGAAAACTGTCCCAGGCCCTCGATTACGGCGCCGTCACCCTCCTTGTCAAAGGTGACTTCGACGACGCCATGGCCCGGGTCCAGGAGGTTTGCGCCGAAGAAGGGATTTACCTCGTCAATTCGGTCAACCCGTTCCGCCTTGAAGGCCAGAAGACCACCATGTACCGTGTCCTCGAAGGCCTCGACTGGCAGGTCCCGGACTGGATCGTCTGCCCCGGCGGCAACCTCGGGAACAGTTCGTCCTTCGGGAAAGCCCTGTACGAGTTGTACGACCACGGCCTTATCAAGAAACTGCCCCGGCTGGCCGTCGTCAACTCGTCCGGCGCACCGACCCTGTCCCGCCTCGTCAATGACAAGGGCCTGAAGTGGAACGGCGGCAACGTCGACGACGGGATGATCGCCGAGTATTACACCGGCCTCGATCAGCGCGGCGAAAAGGCCCACACCCTTGCCAGCGCCATCGAAATTAACCGGCCTGTCAACCTGAAGAAGTGCCTCCGCGCCCTCGACCGCCTGAACGGCGTCGCCCTCGACGTCTCGGATCAGGCCATCCTCGACGCGAAGGCCTGGGTGGCCCGGGACGGCCTCGGCTGCGAACCGGCCAGCGCCGCCAGCCTCGCCGGCGCCAAACAGTTGGTCGAGAAAGGCGTCATCGACAAGGACAGCACGGTCGTGTGCATCCTCACCGGGCACCAACTGAAGGACCCGCACGCGACGGTGGCGTACCACAGTTACGACGAAGCCAGGCTCCAGGCCGATTACGGCGAGTTCGGCGTCAAAACGTCCCAATTCGCCAACCACCCGATCCCGGTGGCGAACAGCCTCGGGGACATTGTCGACGTTATCCGCCGCGTCCGGTCGGGAGAAAAGTAGGGCAGGGCGTCAAGAGAAGTGAAGAACCAAAAACAGGCGCGTCCGTCGAATGACGAGACGCGCCTTATAATTGAGTTTGTCTTGATTCAAGCGTGTTTAAAGCCGATTATTCTGCATCGATACCACGCCATGCTACGCCAGGGTTAGTATCCGTCAATAAACACCGGCACCTCGGACGGCAACGGCGGTTCGCCATAATACTCGACCTGTGGCGGTTCGCCCGGCGCCAACGGTGCCGTGTTTCCGACCTGGTCGTAGCGGCCTCGGCTGACATCCTTCTCATAACGCATCAGGCTGCGGGCGGCGCTGGCGTCGCGAAGTTGTTGCGCCCGGGCCAGGACATCGCCGAGATCGTCGGCCTCGGACACCCGTTCGAGGCGGTAGTGGAGGTTGTGCTGGTCCCGGAGGGTGGTCGGGAGGAGGACCTCGGTGACGAAATCCGCGCCCGGATATTGGTAAGCGGGCGCGTTGACCGGCTCGCCGACGTGGAGCGGATAGTATTTTACCATGCGGCCGTTTTCTTCAATGCCCGGGTGCTCAATCCAGATATCGTACACGCCGTAATGCTTGAACGGCACGACAAAGGGCGTGGTGCCGCGCCATTGCTGGTTAACCGTCACCTCGGCGCCGGACGGCTCACTCGTGATGACAAGCGCCCGTTCGACACAGCCCGAGGCGAAAAGAAGGCTCAGTAACACCAGAACCCTGCACACCCGTCCAAACATAGAAAATGCTCCAAAGTGACGTTTACGCGCTGTCTTGGTTAAAATGCCGTGCCCAGGTTGAGGTTGGCCCGCGCCCCGCCGTTCGACGCGGCGGCGCTTCCACCCAGACAACCGGCCATGGTTACCGAAGCCAATAGTACCGACATCAACAGGAAAATGCGCATGTTTTTTCCACAGTTTTATTCGGAAAGTTTCGGGGAAGCGGATTTGTCACCAAAACCATCCCGACGCTCCGAAGGATTCCAGCCAGAAAGTGACAAGTATGATGATGCCCTATAGTATCCGTTACCTCAGCCATGTCAAGACATCCGCGCCATTCAGGACGACGACCTAGCCGGCAGCTTCAACTTCTACCGAATATTTTCTCACATTATCGGACTTGGCCCTTTATTTCTTGATTGTGGCCCGCTCTTTTCATAGAATTTTTCCCGTTACCTTCTGTAAGAGCTTTGATGATGTGGCCTTGCCATCGAGAGTTTTAATCAAAATGGTGAGCGAGACCAAGGGTGTGAATTGGCGGTGGATGCGGCGCCGACCGGTTTGAAGGGAATCGACCGGCTGTCCATTCGCCTGTGACGCCATGCCACACCGAGTGCCAGTATAAGAGTGTGTGGACACGAGTCATTTGGGCGCTTTTCCGCCCTCTTTGCCCTGTGCTTCGCCCGTCTTTTTTCGACAATATTCATCCATATTGTCCTCAAAAGACGGACTCGCCCAGAACAAAGAGGACGAAAAATCGCTCCAAAGCACTCGTGTCCACACACTCTAGCATGACCCATTCTTGAAAAGGATTTATCGTGAAAAAGTTCGTCACGGCTTTGGTCGTCGTTTCCGGTCTCGCCCTTGCCACCATTCCCGCCTCCGCTTCGGACGGCGAATATTATTGCCCGCCCGGCGCCAAGTTCTGCCCGCCGCCTCCCGGCAACGGCATAGCCGCCGCGCCCATGTATCCGGCCGACAACGCCCCGTTCGGGCAGATGGCAGCGCCGCAGCCCTATGGCCGCCAGGCCCCGGCCCCCGGCCCGCAGGTCGCCTACCGGGAACCCAACCGCGATTTTTTTGAAAGCCAATTGAACGAAGGGGAAACGCTCATAATGGTATCACCGGGCGGCGGTCCGGTCGATGGCCTCACCCCCGGCGCCATCTACATGGGTCCGCCCGCCGACTACGATATGGGCCCGATGGCGACCAATTATATGCGCCAGTCACCGCCCCCGCCGGCCCAGCCGATTCGTGAACAGGAAGTCAAATACTACCCGCTGGATGTCTACACCCCCGGCCAGACCCAACCGTACCAGTCCGCCCCGGCTCCCCAGTATTCCCTGGCCCAGGCTCCGGCCCCGGCCATGAACTACTCGCTGCCGCCGGTTCCGGTCCAGAACCAGAATTACGCCATGGCTCCGGCGCCGGTCCAGTCCGAGGCGCCCGGGTTTATGCCGCCGCCCCCGTCCTACATGCCGCCGCCTCCCGGCCATCCCCGGCAGGTCGCCCTGACGCCGCCGGTCCAGCCGGTTCCGGTTATGGCGACGCCGACCATGGCCACCGGCCCGATCCCGGTGCCGCAGGGTCAGATGCGTCAGCAGCCGCCGTACCACGAAACCTTCGCCGACCAGGCCCCGGCCCGGCGTCAGGTTTATGAAACCCGATCGGACGATCGGGAAGCCATGGCCAGGCAGGCGTCGACGGCGGTGCGGTCGAACACGCGTAAACCGAAAAAGGCCGAAGTCATATCTGAAATTGCCAACGAAACCGCCCAGAAAAACCGTTCCGGCCGCGACGGCAAGAAAGTCGAAACAGCCAACAGCGGCAAGGTGCCGTGGTGGAAGGGCGGATTTTTACGGAAAAAATCCAAGAACGCCGACGTTTCCCACGCAGGAAATGCCGCGAAATCAGACATGAAACGGAATTGACAGAACCGGTTTCCTCCCGACCTGTTATGGCCCGTTCCAAACCGGCCGCATCCGGCACGTAACATCCGCCAGATGCCGCCAGCCGGTGAATGAGAACGCCACAGACAACGGCGGGAAACGCCCTGCACCAGGATGGAGGTTCCGGAAGCCGGAACCTGCCGGGCGGCTGTTTTTTCCCTATGCTTCACGACGTGGCCCACTTGCCGGGGCGACGTCGCTGTGTATACTTGGTGGATTCCAGGAGCGTCCTTTCGCGGGTTGTGGAGGATATCGTACCGCCGGACCGTGGAGCGGTTGTTTGCCGCGTCCTATTCGCACTGGCTGGAGTTCGTCCCTGTTGCCACCCGTTCCCGCACTTGCATGCAAGGGGAGTATTGTGAAAAAAACCGTCGTGCTCACCGCCTGTTGCGCCTTGTTCGCCAGCGCTGCCGCTTCCGCCGACTATGTCGTTCCATCCTTTGGTGAGGGTCTTCCGCAGATTCCGAACATTCCCGGCCTCCGCTACTGCGCCGCGCCCGACTGCGACAATTCGGAATTCCTCGACACCCATTTCGGCATCGACGCCACCACCGGCCAACTCCTTGTCTTCCGTGGCGACAGCGTCCAGGAAGTGGACAACTCCCACCTCGACCGTCAGGAAGAAATCGTCCTCGCCGTCGCTCCCACCGTCAATTACCAGAATGTCTATGTCCCGCCGGAAGTCGCTTTCGGCCATGCCGATCCGCGCACGGTGGTCAACCCGACCCCGGACCCATATTATTCCGAAGTCGCCAACCACATGGTCCAACGCGGTCCGAAGCAGCAGTATGCCCAGGATGAACGGGTGCCGTGGTGGAAAGGCGGCATGTGGCGGAACCGGCCGGCCGGCGATGATTCCGATTCGTCGAATGACTCATCAGCCCGGAGCCGTAATAACAACCGGGACGACAGTTCGTCCGCCGCCGCCACCGCGTCCAACGGCTCTTCCACCGGGCGCCGCGCTCCCCGCATGATGGACGACGATGAAATGTGGGACGACGACTACGGCTATGACTCCAACGGCAGCACCGGTGGTGCCCAGGCCCGGGTTCAGCCGAGTCGCGACCCGTCCGCCGATCCCTATGCCGCCCCGGCCTTCGGCGGCAACCGCGCCGCCCCGCCCGTCATGTCCGGCCCGGAAACCGCCGGCATGGGTCAGGCCCAGTACGGCGCGCCCTACGCCGCCCAACCGTACCAGGACCCTTACGCCGTCCAGCAACCGTATCAGGACCCCTATGCGGCCACTCCCTACGGCGCGCCGGCCCAGCAGTACGGCGCGGTCGAAGGCACGGCCAGCATCGTCACCGGTTACGACTCGATGGGGAATCCGCTGTACGGATCGAATCCGGCCTACCAGTCGACGCCGTATTACGACCCGAATGCCTACGGCGCTTACCAGCCGGCCGTCAATGCCCAGCCGGTCATGAGTTCCTGGCCCGGCACCGTCTCCGGCCTGCCTATTGAGAGCGCACCGGTGCAGACCGGTTCGCCGTACGCACCGGTTCAGGCTCCGGCCGCGCCGATGCCGAATTTCCAGGCCGAACCGTCTGTCGATGCCCAGGGCAGTCCGCAGTTTGAAAACGCCGTCCGCCTCGTCAAGGAAAACCGCTTCTCCGAAGCCAAGAATATCCTGACCAGCGAAACCACCCGGAATCCGTCCAACGCCGCCGCCTGGCGCTGGCTGGCCGACTGCCAGTACAACCTTCTCGAACTCGACGCCGCCGCCGCCTCGTACCAGCGGGCGCACTAACGGGACCCGCACGCCAAGTACCCCCTGCGCGGCCAGGGCTTTGCCAACCTCCATCCCGGCCACGAATACTGGCGCCAGATGCAGGAAGAAGTCGCCGCCGGCCAGAAGGACGCCGCCGCCCAGACCTTCGCCCAGGCCCATGAGAATTACAAGAAATCCCTGGAACTTCTCGGCCTCTGCCTCCGCCGCGCCCCGACGGACGGCGAAGCCATCTACGGCGAGGCGATGGCGGCCGAAGGCGCCAGCCGCAAACTGTACTCGAACGCCATCAGCTACCTGAAGCTCGGCCCGGAACAGCGGGAACGCGCCGAACTGTTTGCCGAAAACTGCCTCGTCGTCATCAACAAGGGCGTCGAACGTTCCCGCGAACGGGCCAAGCAGAACCCGGGCGACGCCGGTCCCCGCGCCCTCCTTGGCGGTCTCTATCTTCGAAAGGCCATCCTCTACCACCAGCTCGGCAAAAACGACCTGGCCCTTATCGAACTGCGGAATTCCCGCGATGTCCAGCAGTCCATCCTGGACGAAATCGACAAGAACAACGCCGCCGCCCAGAAAAACCTCCGCGAAGTCGAGGGCTATTGGGAAGCATGGGGCGGCAACCGCAATTAAAACGATACCGGGATGCCATCGGCTATCCGGGAATGGTGAATGCCAAATTTGTAAATATGCCGCGACGCCGCTTGCGTGGAGTCGCGGCTTTTATTATAGTTGATGACGCGGTCGACGTCTCAACGCACCGCCCGGTCCAACGCCGTCGAGAGGGCGTACAGGCAAAAACGCAGTTCCACGACGCCATCTATTCAGGAGAGCCGCTCTATGTTGACGATCAGCAAGCCCACCGTATTCAGTGCCGACGGCCTGGCGGCGCGTGGCCAGTGCAACCACGATTCGCCGGGGTGGCAGCTCCGCTGGTTCGACCGCGAGACGCCGCCGGTGATGGTCTGGCAGGGCGCCTTCAAAACCTGCCGTCATTTACAGATGAACTGCGCCGGTGCCG
>JAJBTL010000217.1:9500-28094 GCA_020860865.1 Planctomycetota bacterium
ACCCTGGAAGAAGCCAAGAAACACATTGACGAACTCCTGGCCACAAACTCCCTGGCCCAGTTCACCAGCCAGCCCACCGACGCCTACCCGACCACGCAAAAGGTGGACAAATCGGGCGTGCAGGGAATGGGCCAAAGCCATCAGGCCAAAAAAAAGCGCCGGAAAAAGAAACATTGATTTGAACCAACCAGCCATGACAGCCAAGCGCGCAACCAGGTCGGTGCGCGCTTTTTCGTAAACAGGCATCTTCTCAGGAAAGTGACGAAAAAATCGCAACTCCACATGCCTACTTGAAAACCGCGCCTTTCGGGTGTATGACGTAACCCAAGGAGGAAATGCAATGGACATCCGAGTCTTGCGTTATTTCGTGACAGTGGCCCGGGAAGGGAGCATCACGAACGCCGCCAAATTTCTCCATGTCACCCAACCAACCCTTTCCCGGCAACTGAAGGAGCTGGAGGAGGAATTGGGGAAGCGGTTGTTTATCCGCAGCACGGCGAAGATGAAACTGACCGAGGAGGGGATGCTTCTCCGGAAACGGGCCGAAGACATCCTCGACATGGTCGATAAAACCCGCGACGAATTCCGCACCATGGACGACATAACCGGCGGCGATATCCATATCGGCGGCGCCGAATCCCATGCGATTACCCATATCGCCCAGGCGGCAATCAACCTGCAACAGCGCTACGCCAACGTTCGCTACCATCTCTACAGCGGCAATGCCGGCGACGTCACCGAACGCCTGGACCGGGGGCTCCTGGATTTTTGCCTGCTGGTCATGCCCGTCGATCTGTCGAAATACAATTTCATCATCCTTCCCGAAAGGGAGACGTGGGGCGTCCTCATGCGGAAGGACTCCCCGCTCGTCGTCAAAAAGACCATCAGGGCGAAGGACCTTCAGGACCTGCCCCTCATTTGTTCCAGGCAGGCCCTGAACAACGAGCTTGGCGATTGGTTCGGCGACAGGCGCGACAGCATGCGTATCGCCGCCACCTACAACCTCATTTACAACGGTTCGATTATGGTGGAAGAGGGAATGGGTTACCTCATCGGCTTCGACGGATTGGTGAACACGGGAAGCGAAAGCTCCCTCACTTTCCGTCCACTCGCGCCCAAGCTGGAATCCGGACTCTGCATTGCCTGGAAAAAGTACCAGGTCTTTACCCGCGCCGAAGAATTGTTCCTGGAAGAAATAAAGGCCAGGTTTGGTATTCATGAGGAGGAATGAAGTCGATTCCTGGATTTCGTAACAACGCACCCATCAGCCAATCCGCTCCCCCCGGTTGTCCAAACTGCCTCGCATTCCCTGCCACAACCTGACAGTATCGCACAACGCGGTTCCCGACCTGACCGGGCACTTCGCGGATGGCTTTACGGGTAAATTCTAAATATACAAAAAAAGCATAAAGTTATATTTAATATAAGTATTTGCTATCGGTATTTTTTCGTATATAGTGAGGTTAGTGGCAGCGACTACCAGCTTTTGTGGCTTTTGGTTTTGCTCATATTTGTTGGCAATCCACTCATCGCGCGTTCATCGCGGAAGGAGAAACGAACCATGAATGTCCGTTCACTGACCTTTGCCTTGCTTCTATTTGGACTGGCCTTTTTTCAAAGCGTGGCAATAAGCGCTGAACCGGCGCTGGGGAATATAACGATGAATGAAGGATCCGAGAGTCGTATACGCCTGTCCTTTGACGGTCGGGAAGCGGTGGTTAAGGTCTACGACCATCCGACAACGCGCGCCCTTCTGGCACAGCTTCCACTGACGCTCACCTTCAAGGATTTTGCCGGCAAGGAGAAAATCGGCTACCTGGCGGAAAGGTTGCCGACTGACGGCGGCAGCGCCATTACCAGCGGCGATTTCGCCTATTACGCCCCGTGGGGCAATGTCGCAATCTTCTACAGCGGCAGTGGCCGCGCCGACGGCAGCCTGATTATTCTGGGTACCATGGAGTCGGGAAAATCCGAACTGGCGGCCATGCGATCCGATTTCACAATGACGCTGGAACGGATTCACTAATCTTGATCCTGTAACCTCCATGCGCGGTTAATACATGCTCACCCTTCACGATAACGGTAACCAGTTCAAGTAATCGGCGCGGGATTGAAAACAGCCATGTAGTTATGGATACCACGTTCTTCCGCCTTGGATTTTCGGCCGCTTGCCACGTCCAGGATGGTTTGAAAAATTTCCTCGCCTGTTTCCGGAATCGTCGACTCGCCGGTTACAATGCGCCCGGCATTCACGTCGACCAGGTCGTGCCAGCGTTTAGCCAATTCCGACCGGGTCACCACCTTGATGACAGGCACTTCGGCCAGGCCGTAGGGCGTGCCGCGTCCGGTGACGAACACCATTATGTTCATGCCCGCCGCCACCTGCGACGGTCCGCAGACGATGTCACTGGCCGGCGTCGCCACGAAAAACAAGCCTTTCGCGCCGACCGGGATTTTCTCGCCCGTGCCGAACACGCCCGATATCGGCATGCTGCCGGACTTCGCTATCGAACCCATCGATTTTTCGACAATGTTATTCAGTCCGCCCTTCTTGTTGCCGGGCGTGGTGTTGGCGCTCCGGTCGGCTCCGCCCCGGGCGAGATAGGCGTCGTACCAGGCCATGGCGTCAAGAAGGCCGGTCGCCACTTCCCGGGACGCGGCTTTCTTAAGGAGCTGGCCGATGCCATCGCGCACTTCGGTGTTTTCCGAGAAAAACACCGTTCCTCCCGCCCGGACAATCATGTCAGCGGCTATCCCCACCGCCGGATTCGCCGCCGCTCCGGAGAAGGCGTCGCTGCCGCCGCACTGGAGGCCAAGCACCAGTTCGGAAGCGGGGACGGTCTCGCGGCGCCGTTCGTTCAGGAGGGCCAGGCGTTTTTCCGCCGCCGTCATAATGGCGGCAATCATGCCTTCGAACCCGTCCAACGATTCATTCTGGAGAGAGACGACGTGCGGCTCGCCGGCCCGGGTCAGGGGGGATTCGGGAATCGACCCATCCGGGAAAAACCGCTCCGGCGTCAGCTTCTCGCAGCCAAGCGAGACGAGGAGAGGGAGAGCGCCGAAATTCGGGTTTTTCGCAATGTTCTGCAAACTGCGGATCGGGATATGGGCGTCAGGCGCGTCGATAGCCACGCCACAACCGTAGACGTGCTCAATGGCGATGACGCCATCGACGTTGGGGTAACGCGGCAACAGTTCGGCCCGGATGCGTTCGGCGGCGATGCGCGCCAGCGGCGCGGCGCACTGCACCGTCGTACTGATGGCGAGGAGGTTCCGCGTGCCCACCGAACCGTCCGGGTTCCGGTAGCCTTCGAACGTGTAGCCGCTGAGCGGCGTCGTTTCCTTCCGGTAGGGTACGAACGCATCGAGCCCGGCCCGGAGCGCGTCGAGGTTTGGCGGCTCCGGCATGCGCATCCGCCTCTCGCTTACCCAGCTTCCGCGCGGTATATTGTCAACGGCGTAGCCGATGGGCACGCCGTAACGTACAATCGGCTGGTCCTTCCCGATATCAACCAACGCCACCTTGTGGGCCTGCGGCACGGCTTCCACCAGTTCAAGGCCGTCGGCAAAGCGGCTGCCTGCGGCGAGGCCGCCGTCATTGGTGACGACGGCGACGTTGTCCTTGTCGTTCAACTTGAGGTAGCGGGCGGTTGCAGCGGGCATGCGGGTTCCTCCAAAGTGATGGTTTTCACGCGAGGTGTCGGGTGTTCGGGTACTAGAACCTGTTTCATAACTCCATTTGGCCCGCTTTTCCGTTTTGACGGCCGTTGGCTTCGCCCGTCTTTTTCGACAATATTCAGCCATATTGCCCCGGAAAAGCCGAACTCGCCCACGACCGCCAAAACGAAAAATCGAACCAAAGCGAGTTATGAAACAGGTTCAAATGACACCACCCATAGGTGAAAAAGCTTAAGGAAGCTTTTTAAACAGTTTCTCTATTAGACTAGGTTCTTGTTTGATGAACCCAGGTGGTACCAGGCCACCTCCGGCCACTTGGCCCAACTGCGCATCCGACAACTTCTCTTCGTCGTCATGAGTCTCTTCAAGTGCAATCTTTACTTCGGAAGAATCGGTATCGTAACCAAGCCTGTTCATGACACGTTTAAAATCTTCTTCCGTTTTCACCTGCCCGAGTTCGGTGACAAGGGCTTCATCGCTGCGGAGCCTTTCTGCCACTGCTTTGGCGTCTTCCATAGTCATAGCAATTCCTTTCATCTCCCCTCATTACCTTTATATCGGGTTCTCTTCACCCGTCATCCGAACTCTTCGCTTCATACGGCGCCGTGGCGGGTTTGACAATGGCGACGAGCGCGCTGGCGGTGCATACTTCCAGCGTACTCATGACCCTGTCCACCATGAAGTCTATCGCATAGAGTACGATAAGAGTAGGGCCAATGGAAATGCCAAACATGCGGAGCGGTATTGAGAGAAAGCCATACCATACCAGCGGACCCGACTGGACCGTTGCGATGGCCGCCAAGGGTACGGTGAACATGAGCGTGATGACGGTGTCCATGGTCATGGGGACGGCATGAAGCTTGGCGCAAAAAATCGCCGCCACCGCGAAGACAATGGCCGAACCGTTTGGTATGAGATTGATACTGAGGGGCATGACGATATTGATAATCTTCTTGTCGAAACCGAGTTTGGACAAGCCGGTCATCGCCTTCGGCATTGCCAGAAGCTCGCTGTTGGCGGCGGCGGCTATGAAGATGGAATCCTGAATGGCGCCGACCACCTGGGGAAGGCTCCGCCGGGAACGGACCCAGACAATCAGGACGCACAGCACCATGGCGAGGACGAGGGAACCCAGGAGTAGTACGATGAACCCCATGAACTGCCAGAGGAGGCTGATGTCGATGTCGGCGAAGGTATCGGCAATGATGCAGGCGATACCGGGTGCGGCGAGAAAATACAACGCCTCGAGAATTCGGACAAAAGCGGCAAGAACGCCGTCCGCGAAAGACTGGATGACGCGATAGCCGTTTTCCGGCATATACCTGGCAGTCAGGGCGAAGAGGAAGAAGAAGATCAGGATCTTGACCATGTCGCCCTGGGCCAGAGCGAGAAAGACGTTGTCCGGGATACTTGACAGGAGCGTCTGTTTCAACGACCCGGCTTCGCGGGCCGAGGCGGCGCGACGGGAATCGATTTCGAAAATGGCCCAATCGTCCGCGACGCTGCCGGGCTCGCTATTCTCGAACATCATTTTCCCGATGTAGGCGTATGAGTCGTCGGACGGTTCGACCTGGTCTCGAAACACCATCGCCACAACGATGCCGTACAGGACCGCGCCCATGAAAAACACCGCCGCGCACCAGGCTGTCCGCCGCACCAGATGGGCTGATTCGCGGCGGCGCATGATTCGCGCCAGGCTGGCGACGGTGGCCGAGACGGCAAACGGGATGATGGTCATCTGAAGGAAATTTTGGTACGCCTCGCCAAACGGACGCATGTATCCGGCGGCCTGCGGCACCCATTTGACCAGGAGAATCCCCACTACAATGGCTCCAAGAAGGGTCCAGGAGCTGGTCATAATCCTGGTGAGCCGGCTCTCGTCCTCCACCTGCTCACCACCCACTTCGGGCATGTTGTCGCCGTCCGCGTCGATGTCGGCATCGTCCGGTTCGTCCCGAAACTCCTCGGCCATTTACTTCTCCTTTTCCTCTCGCGGCGCCGTCAGTTCGGGGAACTGTTCCACGATATCGGCAATGGTGTAAGGCTTTGGCAGCCATTCCCGTATCCATACGTCATACCATAATCGGAGATTCCGGTCCTGCCAATGAAACGCCGGGGCGATCAGTTCTTCGCGGTCCTTCATGATGAAGACCGAGTTGTAAACAGTCAATTCAGGCGTGCGGCGGAAGAGGATGACGGATCGTAAATCCTCCACCATCACCGCGTCCACTTGGCCGGAGAAATACATGTCCTCGGTATTGTACCAGTCACCCGCCACGGGCACCATCGTCGCCAGCGGGAAAATTTCCGCTATGAGGTCCTCGTGGTAGGCGCCTTTCTGGACGCCGATGCGAATTCCCGGTGTATTCAGGTTGGCGATGACGATGCCGCTGTCGATAAAGCCGTCGTCATTACTGGTGACGGCATCGGAGGCGATCAAAGTGGCATGGCTTATGAGATAGGGCTGCCCGAAAGGCGTCACCAGACTGCGGTAGGCGGTCCGGGCCAGGTTTGCCAGTGCCAGATCGACTTTTCGTTCACGGACGAGGAGGAGTGCGTCCTCGGGCGTAATCGGCTCCCGGTTGATCTCCAGTTCAACGCCGAGCTGGAGCGCCATGGCTCTGGCGATGTCGACTTCGACTCCCGATAATTCACCGTCCGATTCGCCGCATAAGGGCGGACCGGAATCGGGTCGGAGAGCGACGACGAGTTTTCCACGTTTCCGAATCCGCTCGATATCGGGCGGAAGATACCCGTCGGGAAGCTCGCTCTGCGGTGGAAGAAACGCCGCCTCGACCGCGCCCCCCGACGCGCTGATGACTGTACACATAAATAGAAAGATGGCTAAGACATAATGCATGACAAGCTTCCGTATCACAGTCCAATGGGCAGGCCGGGGATGAGATTGACGCCGCAGGCCTGGGCGGCGCAGCCTTGTACGACTCCTAAATCCGCACCGCAGGCCTGGGCACCGCACGACCTAACAGAACAACCGCCGCCGGCCACCATGGTCATCTCCTCGTCGGAAAGGACCTCGTCCGCCAAGAGGTCGCCGCCGGAAACAAGACTGACGACAATGCGCGCGTACTGTTTCAGTGTGGCGTCAACAGTATATTCGCCGCTCCCCAGTTGGTGATCCGGCGCTGATTTTCCGGCTTCATCGCGCCAGAACATCACCCGGACGCTTTCTGGTATGCGGAGAGTGTCTACGTCCTGGAGGACGTCCGCCTTGTATTCGCCGGGCACGAGGTTGCCCCGGAGTTCTCCAGCCTTGAAGATACTGGCGTGTTGAATGACAGCAAACAGGTTGGGTCGAAAGTTTAACTTCGCCCTGAGATCGGCCTCGTCCTCGGTGAGGAAAGCGAAGGCGCCACTGCGGTCGGTATTCTCATAAAGAATAAAGGTGACGAAGGGATTCAGCTTTACAGAACCAATATCGTC
The DNA here is from genome assembly GCA_020860865.1 of Planctomycetota bacterium. Classification (GTDB taxonomy): domain Bacteria; phylum Planctomycetota; class SZUA-567; order SZUA-567; family SZUA-567; genus JAJBSZ01. The sequence continues at coordinate 16,620 of JAJBTL010000217.1, forward strand.
AAAAATGAGCTGAGAACGTGAATAAAGACCTAGTCGCCAGCTCTGCTCCTCACCCGCGAAATTGGCCTCCGAATACACCGTGGCCAGCGTTCCGGAGTCCAGCGATTCATCCAGTACGATAAAGTCCATTGCAGCTCCTTTACCCGGCACGGGAAAATCGTGGGCCACCTACAGCATAATCAGGTTTATATAAAGAACGAAATTAGAGGCGGTTTCATAAGATTTTCAGACGCCAAAAACGTCGATAAAACCGCCTCCGCGGTAAACGTAACATATCATAAAAATACCTCTAGGGATATTTGTTAGTTCACACCGCACGGTGCGAATTCGGCCGCGCACACGCCGTCCGCACCGCAAGCCTTGCCACCGCATGCATCAACTTTACATGCCCCGCCAGCCACTGCCAGAAGATCATCGTCCGACAATTCCTCGCTGTTCTTGAAATTGATTCGCACATCATTTTTCCCGAGCGCGATGATCGCCACCTTGTCGTATCCGTCCAACCGGGAGTCGACGGTGTAGACTTCATTTTCAAAGAGGTGAACCGAATTGGCATCGTCCTTGTTTCCCATGAAAATGAGGTAGAGGCCTCGCGGCACGGCCAGCTTATCGTATTTCCGGATATCATCCGGTCCGTACTCGCCCATGTCGAGAACCTCCGGCGTGCCGGATTTGAACGCCTTGACGTGGCTGGTCACGGCCACCACGGCGGGTGTAAAATCGAGGTTGAGTTCGGCGGAATCATTGTCAATTTTGACGCTCTTTCCCGGACCGGAAGTCGATTCGTAGAAGGTGACGCTGGCGAATTCGGAAAGCTTCACCGACTTAACCGGGCCGGCGAAAAGCTTGTCGACGCTGTAGTCACCCCGGGTCTGGACCGACTCGCTGCCGCCGTAGTTCGCTTCCAAATAGAATTCGGCGAACGTTGAGGACGGAACACTGGAAACAAGATTAATAAATTGCATGGTGGCTCCTTTCAAAAAGAGTGATATGCGTACGGTGCTTATCCTCCCCGAATTTGGAGGCTGAAATCATACCATGGTACGTGAGTGAACGACCGTGCCGAATTTGGGCAAAGCTTGTTTGCGGTAATCGACGAACCCACCACCGGCCACCGATAGCCAGGCTGTATCATCCTCCAGGTTCAGCGGCGGTCGGCGAATGGACGCGTTCAGTGCCGCTCATGGTGATTCCTTTCTTCACTGCGTAGAAAGACCGTGGCTCTCTCCGACAAGATCGTCCGTCCGGATGGCGTCTTTCGACAAGGCAAAGCGGACAAGCCGATCTTTCACATTATACTTCAGACTGATGCAGGGGGAGGCATAGCCCATTTTGGCTTTGTTGAAACAGCCGCCGCTGCAGTTGGCCAGGATGGCGCAGGACTCGCACTCCGGCATGGTAAAGAGGGAATCGTCGAGCCAACGCCGGTACCGTATGTTGTCCTCGACAGAATCCAATTCCGACAGATCGCAGATTTTCGCTTCGGGGTCGGCAATGTCGTTCCAGCATTTATGGACGGCGCCGTCCGGTAGAAACACAAAGCCGTTTTTTCGCACCGCCGCGCACAGGCTGAACAGCCGAATAGGCATCGACGCCACCGCCAGGCCGTAGTCGATGGCCTGGGCGATAAGGTCGGACTCGAGGGCGGCGTATTCCCGCATGTCCATCACCGAATCGATGACGCGGAGACATTCGTTGGAACAGATATCCACCGGCGCGAAGTAAACGCCGAAGTTCTTTTTGCCTGACAACCCGACCGACGTGAGCCGTTCAAGAAGGGCCGGGACCGAATCGCGGTTTCGGTTGTCTATGTTGACGCGGATTTGAATGGTTAATGACGGCTGTTCCGCCGCTTCCAGAACCCGGTCCAGAATGGTGGCGAAGGTGGCGCCGCCGCCGCGAAGCATCCGCCGTGCGTCGTGTATCTCCCGGTCGCCGTCCAGGGTGACCTGGGCCACGGTGACGCCCGCGTCGATGAGACGCGCCGCCACCTCCTTTTCTAGAAGGTAGCCGTTCGTCACAATGGAGGCGGTGTAAACGACGCCCCTGTCGCGGCACATGGCTTGAAACCGGTCCGAGAGGCGAAAGAGGATGTCCGGCCGGAGGAGCGGTTCGCCGCCGTACCAGGCGATGCCGAGTCTGTCGAGAGACTCCATTTTTCCCGCCATGTAGTCGACAATGGCCTGTTCAACTTCCGGCGTCATGGTCCGGGTTCTGACGTCCTCGCCCTGGTAGCAATAGTCACAGGCGAAATTGCAGGCCAGGGTCGGCGCTATGGTCACCGTCATCTGCCGGTCAAGATTCCTGAGACGGGTCACCGCCCTGTTGAAAAGGGCCTTTTCATCAGTCCCGGCCGCGACGATGAAGCGGCCTTTCTTCAGGTTGTCGACGACCTCTTGCAGGTACCTGTCGTTCCCGGCCAATTCCATGGCGGCGGCGGTGTTGGCGGTGTCGCCGCACAGGTTGTAGATTTCATGCTCCAGCGCTTCCCACACAGCGAAGTTGCCGCTCAGGCTGTTATACGCCAGCGTCCGCCGCCGGGTGAGCGGCATCGTTATATTGTACCGTGACTGCTGTACGCCGTAGAAAGGAGTCGCCATAGAATTTTTAGTTTCTCAGCAAGTTTGATCGTTCTTCAAAAGACCATGACCGAAACCCTGGTCGCAGGGCCAGTCCCAGGTACTGGTTGTTGCGCCTTAGTGCGAACCCGTGCCGGACAAAATCGCCAAGAACTTCCGTAACGGCTCCGGTCTCGCCGCCACTCCGCCGAACGATGTCGTCCTGGTCGACGATATCGTCCAGGCAGTCGTAGACCCGGCTTTCAAATTCGTTCAAGACAGCCTTCACCGTTCTTTTGCCGTCCCGGGAATCGATAATCGCCAACCGGTCGCCGCTGTCATCGGCTTGGGTCTCGATGTACAGGTCCGGTGTCGTCACGCCTCGCCACAGGCGGCGCCATTCTTCCAGCCGTTTCACCAGTCCGTTGTAATCGACGGTCTGTCTGCCCGGATTGCGCCATTCCACATCGAAGTTATACGCGAGGCGGGTAAAGTCCAAATCCTCGGGGTAGACAAAACGGTACCAGGCGGCCGGTTCGATATGGGTAAAGTAATCGTCCTGAAGTTCGTAGTAGACGCTGTAAGTGTGGCAATTCACGTAGGAACGCATAATGCCGGGCGGGGTGAGATGGGTGATGCGTGGAACCAGTTCCGCCATTTCGTCGTAATCCTCTTGCGTTTCACCATACATGCGGAGCAAAAGGTAATAGTAGGAAAAAATGCCGAACTGGCGGGCGCACTTGAGGAAGCGTACGTTTTGAAGCGCCGTCACGCCCTTCGACATGAGGCGGAGAAGATTGTCGGAAAGACTTTCTATTCCGGGCTGGGCGAGAAAGACGCCCGATTCCGCCATCTCCCTAATGTGGTTCCGCCCGAGGTTCGACTTGACGCAGTAGAAGAGGCGTATTTCCCCCGGCGCGAATTCCTTCCGGACAAGCGGAAAGAAGTCGTTGAAATACGTCATGGAAAGATTGTTGTCGGTGCCGCCGAAATAGACGGCGCCGTACTTCTCATGATAGTGCTTGAGAGCGGTCACGACGTTTTCGGGATTCTTTACCCGGTATTTGTCGCTGACGCCGTTCAGGCCGCAGAACGTGCACGGATTTTTCTCATGCCACCAACAGCCCCGCGAACTTTCAAATGGCAGGAACAGCTGCACCCGGGAAAGGATGTCGTCCTGCCCGCTGTCGCGAAGCCGGGTGAAATAGGAATCGAAGTCGGGAATGGTGCCGGTGTCGAATGCCTCCGGCGAGACGAGCCGACGCGCCGTTTTGGCGATTGTCCCGTCGGCGTCCCGGTACAGCGTTCCTTGTAAACCGTGAAGCGACTCTCCCGTCGACAACCGTTGAAATAACTCGGCGGCAATGTCGTCCGCCTCGCCGGTGGACACGGCGTCTATCCAGGGCATTTTTTCAAACAATTCCTCGCCCGCCTCGTCATGAAACGCCGGGCCGCCGTACACGACCTTACAGTCCGGATAGGCCTGTTTGATTCGGAAACCGAGTTCAAGCGATGGCATTATCTGGAAGAGGCAGCTGAATCCCACCACCTTGACCCGGCTGTCGAACCGCAACCGCTCCAGGCTCGAGTCAAGAAACTCCCGCCCCGCCTCCCGTTTCAAACGGGTCAGCCATTCGACGGTGTGCCTGTCCTGATCGATTCCGGCATAGGCGAATATCGCCTGGTCGCGAACCTCGGCCTCGGCGTCGGTGATGCCCCGAAGCCTATCCGCGAACAACCATTCCATCAGGCAGGTGTGGAGCATCTTGCCGGTGCACAGCGCCTCATAGTCCCGGAGGCCCACCCGCCCGGCGAAATCGATATTTTCGTAAAACATTTCATAGGGGATATCCGCCTGCTTCAATATCCCCGCCAGCGTCGGCAGCCCCAGCGCCGGATAGGCCAAACTCATGAATGGCATGTTGACGAGGTAGATCACTCTAGAACCCTCATAGCGGGAGTATTCCCTTCCGGCGGTATGGAATATCGGCGGAACACCCTGGCTTCACCGGTGCGGCAGCCAGCGAAGGAGATGACGCCGCGCCGGTAGAGACGCATCATTTCCGCATTGTGACTGTCAAAACTGAAAAGGACGCGGCCGAGACGGTTCTGCCGCCGCAATCCTTCGAGACTGCGGCAGTAGGCGGCAAGGGCGGCGCCGAGACGCTCGTGTCCGTAACGGACGGCGATGCAGGCCACTTCCGCCGTGTCCTCTCCGGCCAAATGGAGCAGGCAATAGCCATACACCGTCCCTTCGCGGACGCACAGAAAGCTTAACTCCGGGAGCGGGTCCTTCACACGGAACGGATCCATGACGGCGGGGAAATGCACCCCGATGTCACGCCGTAACTGTGCCAGTTCATCTTCCCCGGATTCGGCGAAGGACAGTACGCGAAAGCCTTTCCGCGTCAGACGGTGCACGAGCGGACCGCCTCGCGCCGTGATGAATTCATCAACACTGGCGCGGGTTACCTGGTTCACCGGATGGAGGATGGTAATGGTCGAGGAATAGTGGGAAAACCCCTCGCGGCCGAGGAGCGTTTCCGCCGCGTCGGCATAACCCCCTGACGCGGACACCGCCGCTTCAACGCATTCGACGCCGGAGAATGCCGCCAGCGCCGTCCGGAGAAGATCACGGGCAACGCCTCGCCTCCGGAAAGGTTCACGGGTGAACACATATTCGATACGGGCCCGGTTCGCCGACGGAGACGACGTCATCAGGAGCCCTGTCGGAGTCTCACCGCTCCAGGCGATCAGTCCGTGATTGGCGCCCCGTACCATATGGTGTCTGGCCACGGCCGGCAACGACGGACCGAAGGCCTGGGTCATGGCAACGCCATCGACCGGGACAATCCGGATGTCCGGCACGACGGCGGTCATGATAATTGCCTTTTGGCCAGGCGGGCGAACAGGCCGTCCTTGGCCATAAGTTCGGTAAACGATCCCTCTTCAACAATCCTGCCGGCGTCCATGACGTAAATCCGGTCAACATCGATAATCGTGCTCAACCGATGCGCCACAATGATGCGGGTCGCATTCAGTTTGGCGACGCTTTCCGACACCACCTGCTGGGTGATGTTGTCCAAGGCGCTGGTGGCCTCGTCCATGATGACGATGCGCGGCCTGTTCACCAGGCTCCGGGCAATGAGGATGCGTTGCTTCTGGCCGCCGGAGATGTTGCCGCCGCCTTCACTGACCATCGTGTACATGCCCATCGGCATGTTCTGGATGTCCTTGTCCAGGCCCACCATTCGGGCGGCTTCCCAGGCGTCCTCAATGGTGAGGGTGGAAGCGCCAAGAATGTTGGTCAAGATGTCGCCGGACATAAGGACGCCGTTTTGGAGCACCACTCCCATCTGCGCCCGGACAGACGCGGCGTTCAGGGTCGCCAGATCCTGGCTGTCGTAGTGGATGGCGCCCTTTACCGGCGTTTCGAAGCCGAGGAGCAATCGAAGAAGCGTCGATTTGCCGCACCCCGAGGTGCCGACCAGGGCGACGGATTCGCCAGGCCGTATTTCCAGGGAGACGTCCCGAAGGACCATCGGCGACTCGGCCTCGTAGGAAAAACTGACATTACGGACCGAAATGGCGCCGGACAGCGGATCGGCGTCCGCCTTGTCGTCGCTCGTTTCCGGCAGTTCCTTCAGGACCGGTTCGATGTTTTCCAGGAGGGGCTTCACCGAATAGAACTGGGAGACAAGGGGGATGAACTGCATGATGGTGGCGTTCAGCCCGGCGAATACGGTCTGGAAACCGAGGAATTGGGGAATGGTCAATTCGGGGAAAAGGCGGCCCGCTTCCGGATCGGGCATCGCCAGCTTCGCCGCCGCATAATAGATGATGATGGTGGTGACGGCCGGCATCAGGACATTGAGGGCCTGGATCCAGTTCTGCTGACGCCGTAGGGACAGGTTCCATTTCCATTCGCCGCTGAAGGTGCGTGACCAGAGGAAGAATGCCTGTTCCTCGCCGCCTTTCAATTTGAAGGTGGAGAGGCCGTTCAGGAGCTGCACCACCAGGGCCGAGTTTCGGTTGGCCGCTTCGGTTTTCATCCGTTGCGCGTGAAGGGTGTTCCGGTAGACGAAGGCGATGACCGCGAGGTAGACCACCCAGACGCACAGAGTATAGAAGGCGAGGCTGGCGCTGTAGTGGAACATCAGGAAGACGCTCCAAAAGGAAAACACGGCGCCGAAGAAGGCGCTTATGAAGGTGGAATTGAACACCTCCGTCACCATGGTCATGCCGGCCATGCGGCTGGCGAGGTCGCCGACCTTGTAGTGCCGGAAAAACCGGGCGGGCAGGTTGAGGAGTCGCGCCCACATGGCGGTTTCCAGGCCGGTGCCGAGGTGGCGCTTGATTCGGGTGCAGGCCAGATCCCGGACAAAGGTGAGGATGACGGTGACGAAACCGGAAATGAGCATCACCTGCGTGACCGTCCCGAGGGCGCGGCGGTCGGCGATGGGGATGATGTCCTGGAAGATGCTTTCGGTAATGAGCGGCAGGACCAGCGGCAAAAGGCCGGCGATGACGCTGACCAGGAGGAGTGCGCGCCAGTCGCTCTTCCAGGTCCTCGTTAGCATGGTGCGGAGCATGGCCACGGTGGACAGGCGGGTGGCGGGAAGGCCATTATAGCAGACAAAGGCGTCGCGCCGGATATCCTTGGCGATGTCGTCCGTGACGACAAGGCCCTGCGGGTGTTCCAGGCTATAAAGATGGTATGTTTGCGTGTCCCGGGGAATCAGGGCGCATACGTCGCCGTTTTCACCGTAGTAACCGACCATGGCGCCGGCGTCGGAACGGTGCCAGCCCTTTTCCAGGGCGACCAGTCGGAGACTTATCCCCGCCTTGGCGGACAATTTCCGGAGAAGGGTAAGGGAATCCATCTTTGCCGCCAATTGATCCGGCAGGCGCACCCGGGCGGTTTCGCCGCCGAAATAACTGGCCAGCGCTCTGACCGCGAACTGCACGGGATCGGCGGTTTCCGCCAGCACACCCGTCACCGGGCCTTCCGGACTCTGACCGGCGGAAAGCTGCGCCAGGGCGCCGGACATGACCTTTTCCCTGCGGTGGGAATGGGTGAACAGCCGATCCCGGTCGCGCCGGTCGAGGCTGGTGAAGCGGTCGTCCAGGAGCGTCGCCAGGCGGCGGCGATCCGACGCGACGCCTTCCCGAATGCTTCCCGCTTCGATGGGGAAGGCGCCGGGCTTAGCCCAACGGCGAACGGTTTCGTCGCCCATGGCCTGGTGGTATTGGAGCCACTCGAGTTTGGCCACGGCGGCGAACCAGCTTTCCGCCTCCCGGAGGTATTCTTCATCGGGGAGGGCGGTTCCGTCCTTCCGCCGGACCTGCGAGTCTTCCAGTCCCAGGATCTCGTAGCCTGTGCCGTCGTCCTCGGACGGGAGGAGCCAGCTCTGCCCGGGAGAGAGTTCGGCGAGAAATTCCTTGTGGTAAACCGGCCGTTCCGGCGGCGTGCAGGCATAGACTTCCACCCGACCGGAGAGGACGGTATAGACCGCCTGTCCCGCCGGTGGCGGTGTGAAGTACATTCCCTGGCCGATGGAAATTTCGCTGCCCGAGGTCGTCATGCTTCAGCCTTTGCTTCGTCTTGCTGCGCCACCAGGCGCCGGTAGGGCCCGTCGACGCCGATCATCGCCGAATGGGTGCCGCGCTGGACCGGAATGCCGTTCTCGAGGACAATGATTTCGTCGCAGTCCCGGAAGGCGCTGAGGCGATGGGCGACGACCAGGCACGAACAGCCGCGACGACGAATATTGGTCAGCACGTTTTCTTCAGTAATGGGGTCGAGGGCGCTGGTCGCCTCGTCCAGAATCAGAATGGACGGATTGCCGGACAAGGCTCGGCCGATCTCCAGTCGTTGCCTTTGGCCGCCGCTGAAATTGGCGCCGCCTTCGGCCACCTCGTGTTCGTAGCCGCCTTCCAGGCGGACGATGTCGTCGTGTATGCGGGCGTCGCGGGCCGCCGCCTGGATGTCGCGGTCCGGGAGTGACGAGTCGAACAGGGAGAGGTTTTCCCGAACAGTGCCGCTAAAAATGGACACCTCCTGGCTGACGCAGGCGATGGAGTTCACCAGCACCTCCTTCGGTACGTCCGCCCTGGCGTGGCCGTCGAACTTGATGGCTCCGCTCCACGGGTGGAAGAGGTTACTGACCACCCTGGCGATGGTGGACTTGCCGGAACCGGAGCTGCCGATGAGGGCGACCCAGCGGCCGGGTTCGATGGTGAGGTTGAAGTCGGAAATGAGCGGCTTTTCCAGGGGACTATAGCCGAAGGTGACGTTTTCCAGTTCCACCCGGCCTGAAAGCTTGGCCGGTCCCGCCCATGCCGGTTCGGCGGCGGGATAGTTTTTCCGGTCGATATCGTAGTTAAGAACGTCACCGAGCCGCTGCATTTCCATTTCGGTGCTTTGCAGGGTCTGGCTGAGACCGAGGATTTTATTGAGCGGCGCCTGGAAGCTGTCCATGAGGCTTCGGAAGGCCATGAAAACACCTGCGGTCATAAGGCCGTCCATTATCTGAAAGCCGCCTATCAGCATGATGAGGGCGGTGTTGATAGCGCCGAAGAACTGCGGACCGACCACCAGCAACCGTGAGACCGAGGCGATTTCGTCGCTGCCACGGGAGTACTTGGCGTAATAGCCCGACCAGCGGCTGAAGAAGTCGGCTTCGTTGCCGTTGGCCTTCAGCGTCTCCATGGCCTGGAAGCCGTTGATGGCGGCCGCCATAACCTTTCCCTGCTCCTGCTGGACGCGAAGGGACAGTTCGAGAAGCCGCTTTCGCACCAGATAAAACAGGGCGATGTTAATGAGGCTGAAAAAGACGCCGATGAGAGTCAGGCGCCAACTGTATTGAATAAGGAGGAGGAGAAAGAACACCGCGATGAAGAAATCCAAGCCCACCGTCGCGGCTTGTCCCGTGAGGACGGTGGACACCTTTTCGTTCAGCGAAACGCGCATGGCGATTTCGCCGCTGAAACGTTGCTGGAAGAACGACATCGGCAGACGAAGGACATGCCAGAAAAAGACGCCGGAATCGCGAATGGTGAGTTTGGTCTGCCAGCGCGTCAGACACCAGGATTGCAGCGCCGTCAAACCGAGGTTCAGCGCTCCAATGACCGCCATCACCACGAGGAGGTATTCCATCCAGTTGGGGTGCGCGCCGGACAGGATGTCGTCGACGAAAGTCTGGTTGAACACCGGCGTCGCCAGACCCGGCAGAATGAGCATGAGTCCGATGAGGACGACAAAGGCAACCGCCATTTTCTCGGTGGACAGCTTGTCCACAATGGCCCGCCAGACGTTAAATTTCGAGCCGCCCGGCTGGAAGCCTTCACCCGGTTTGACCACCATGGCGATGCCGGTGTAGGCGCTCCTGAACTCTTCCATGTCCACGCTGCGGTGGCCGACGGCCGGATCGTTCAGGTAGGCCTTGCCGCCCTTGAATCCTTCCAGGACGACGAAGTGGTTGAAGTTCCAATGGATGATGGCGGGTAAGCCCTTCTTCGCCACGTCGTCCGCCTTGAGTCTATATCCCTGGGCGGTCATGCCGAAGCGCCGCGCGGCCTTGATAATGTTAAGGGCGTTACTGCCGTCCCGGTTGACGCCGCATTCTTCACGGAGCTGTTCCAGGGGCAGGAACAGGCCGTAATGGCGCATTATGATTCCGAGCGCCGCGGCGCCGCATTCCACCGCCTCCATCTGGAGGAGGGTTGGTGTAGCCTTTATCCGTGACAGGAAGTTCATCATGATTAGAGCGTCCTTAGCCACTGGCTCAGCTTAAGGAAGATTTTCTCGAGGGGCGGTTTGCTTTCCACCACCACCGTGCCCTTGCAGACATCACCGGCGGTGATGATGGGCGGATCCCCGACAATGGACGACCAGAGGTAACCGGAAGGCGTGTCGGCGTGGATAAGGCTGACCTTCACTTCCACTCCGGCGCCGCCTATCTGGTTAAGAATCCAGCTGGTCACTTCCGGGTTCCCCATGACGTTCACCATGCCGGCCGATGACGACGGATAGCGGCCCACCTCCCTGACGGTCCCGAGGAGATGCCCGGTTTGCCTGACGTCGGCGCTGCTCGGTTCCAGCCGCACCACCATGCCGGGCTTGACCTTTTTCCCGGATTCGACCCCCACATACATGACCGCCAGCACGTCCTCCCGGTCGTGGTCCAGGCGAATACTGCAAATACTGGTGTTGCCGGCGCTCACCATGTCGCCGACCTTGACCTGGACTTCGGTGACGACGCCGTCGTGTTCACTGGTGACGAAGCGGTGGATATCTCGCTGGAGAAGTGTGGTGTCAAACTGGGAGAGCCGCGCCAGTGAGTCCTGCATATTGCCGGACAGGTCCATCTTCTGCTGGCCGATGACCACTTCGCTATCCAGGAGCGGCTGGGAGATGGTGGCGATGATGTCGCCTTTTTTTACCCGCCGGTCCGGCTGGACCAGGACCGAATCAACCTTGCCGGAACTGCTGTGGACGACGGTGGCGACGCCGCCGTTGTCCATAATCATGCCCACCGTATCAACCGTTTCGGACAACCTGCCGAACACGCCCCAGAGAAGAATTGACGCCGTCAGGAACAGGAGGGCCAGCAGGCTCATCCACGCCGCCGGTTGCGTGACCACCAGCATGGTGTCGAGCTGCTCCGGCGAGCGCAACCGCTCCAGCGCTTCCTGGGAAAAAAGTTCCTTCTTCACCGTTCTCTCCAGTCAAGAAATGTGGAAGTATTTTGTGAAAGTGCGGGATTCGAACGCGAACCCGGCTGGTGCCGGATACCCTTCACTGCACGGCACACCGAGCCATAATGGTAAATTGCGGTCAAATCAACCAGGGTATTGCGGTGGCGTTAAGAATTTTCGTGAAAATTCCGAGTTAGTCGCATCCAGTCGCTCGCGG
>JAJBTL010000020.1:0-3782 GCA_020860865.1 Planctomycetota bacterium
GCGAGGGAGAGGGGACCCTGGTGCGTCCGGTGCAGGCGTTTCTCTTGGTGGCCGATGGCGGCGATGATGCGCCGGACTTCCCGGTTGATCCCTTCGGAGACGGAAATGTGGATTATCGTGTTGTCGTTGTCGTAGCGGTCCAGTTCGACCCGGGCCGGTTTGACGAGAACCGGCCCGAGGCGGATGCCCTTTTCCGCCAGGGCGTGGATGACCTCCTGGTCGATGCGCCCTTCGGCGACGACGCGATAGGTCTTCACGACGCCGTGGGCCGGATGGGTGAGGAAGTTCGCCATCTCCCCGTCATTCGTGAGGACGATAAGCCCTTCCGACTCCTTGTCGAGGCGGCCGACCGGGAAAACCCGTTCCGGCAGGTTCGGGATGCAGTCCATGACGGTCCGCCGTCCGAGATCGTCCGAAACGGTGGTGGTCACGCCCTTTACCTTGTAATGGACATAATACGCCGGCTTTTCGGTCCGGAGCACCTTGCCGTTGACCTTGACCCGGTCCCGGGCCGGATCGATTTTGACGCCCGGTTCCCGGACCACTTCGCCATTGACCTCGACGCTTCCCATGGCGATCAGTTCTTCGCACTTCCGCCGGGAATCGACACCGCACCGGGCCATGTATTTTTGCAGACGTTCTTCCATGTCACCTTCCGTTGTTGATATAAGGGTTGTCCAGCATCAGATGGTTCTGGACATAATCCCGCACCCCGTCCGCCACCGGCCGGAACGTGCCGGTGTATCCGGCGTTCCTGAGCCGGGTGATGTCGGCCTTGGTGTGGTACTGGTATTGGCCGCGAATCGCTTCCGGCATGTCGACATAGTCGATGGCCGGTTCTTTCCCGAGGGCGGCGAAGAGGGCGCCGGCCAGTTCGTTCCACGTCGCTTCCACGCCGGTGCCGATATTCAGAATGCCGTTCACCTTCGGATGCTCCACCAGCCACCAGATGCAGTCGACAACATCCTTGACGTAGACAAAATCCCGCTGCTGCTCGCCGTCCTTGTACTCGGGCCGGTGCGACTTGAAGAGCCCGAGACGGCCGCCGCCCCGCACGGTGTTGAACGCCTTGTACACCATCGACGCCATATCGTCCTTGTGGTACTCGTTCGGGCCGTAGACGTTGAAAAACCGGAGGCTGGCGACGGCGTCGAGGAATCCTTCATGGTACAGCCACTGGTCGAACATGAGTTTCGAATGCCCGTACATGTTCATGGGGAGGAGACGTTCAAGGAGGGCCGGGTCGTCGTCGTAGCCGAATTCGCCGTTCCCATAGGTGGCGGCGGACGAGGCGTTGATAAAGCGGATCCCCTGGTCGATGGCGTGCTGGGCCACGACCTTGGTGTAGCGGTAATTATTCCGGAGGAGGTAATCCGCGTCCGGTTCCGTCGTCCTCGAACAGGCGCCCATGTGGATGACCGCTTCGGTGTCGTGCGGCAGTTCGCCCATTTCCATCACCATGTCGAGGAATTCGTCCGGCATGTAGATGTCGTCAAAACGGAGGCCACGGATGTTTTTCCATTTCTGGCCGTCCTCCAGCGTGTCGACGACAAGGATGTCGTGGATGCCCATAGTGTTCAACTTCCACACCATGGCGCTCCCGATAAAACCGGCGCCGCCGGTGACGATATACATCGTGGTGACCCTCCCGAGTCAAAGCGTGGCTAATTGGGAAAACCGTCCCGAAGCAGACAGTTTCAATCTTTTCCGATAAACATTGTCCGCCTAAGCGCCCGGCCTGTCAATCATTCACCGGCGGTTTCATAAAACACCCGCACCGCCTTGCCTTCCTGCCTGGGGAGTCCGCCCGCCGGGAACACATCCCCTTTCGGCGAAAAACCAAGCCGTTCCTTCAGATGTTTCTCCACCGTGAAGCCGGTGACGCTGCCGTCCGCCTCGACATTGACGCGGACATCCTTCACCCCCTGGCGGTCTTCGATGATGATCTGGTAGTTCGGCAACACGCCGGGAATTTCCATAAGCGCCTGTTCGACCTGACTCGGGAAGAAATTGATGCCTTTAATAATAAGCATGTCGTCGACCCGGCCGGTGATTTTGGCCAGGCGAATATGACTGCGGCCGCAAGCGCAACGCTGCCGCGACAGCACCCGGGTAATGTCGCCGGTCCGGAAGCGGATGACCGGCACCGCCTGCCGCGTGAGAGATGTAATGTACAATTCGCCCGGCTGCCCGTCCGGCACCGGTTCCCGCGTCTCCCGGTCCAGGACCTCGACAATATAATGGTCTTCCCAGACGTGGAGGCCGGAGTGGTCCGGGCAGTCCTGCCCGAGGGTGCCGACGCCGCCCGTCTCCGTCATGCCGTAAATGTCGAACGGTTCCAACCGGAGCCCGTCCTCGATGGTTTTCCGCATGCTGTCCGAAAATGTCTCGGCGCCGAAGATGCCGATTTTCAAACTCGGAAGGCCGCCGTTCCCCTGGCTCGCCAGTTCTTCAAGAACGCGGATGCCGTAGGAGACGACGCCCGTGAAGATGCGGGTCTGAAAATCCCTGACCAGCTTTATCTGCCGCGCCGTATTGCCGGCGCCGGTCGGGATAATGAACAGCCCGGCCCGGCGGGCGCCGTGGTACATGCCGAAGCCGCCGTTAAAGAGCCCGAACGACGGGGTAATCTGAATCGGATCGCCGGCCCGGCATCCGGCCATGACATAGCAGCGGGCCATGCAGTCGGCCCACTGGTCGAGATCGGCCTGGTTGTAAAGCATGGCGATGGGCGTGCCGGTGGAGCCGGACGACATGTGCATCTCGCGGATGGTCGACCGGTCGACGCAGAGGAAACCGTCAGGGTAGGAGAGGCGGAGGTCTTCCTTCGAGATGACCGGCAGCTTGACAATATCCGACACATCCCGGATGTCCCCCGGCTCGACATTGGCGGCCCGGAACCGTTCCCGGTAAGCGGCATTGTTGTCGTAGACATAACGGACAATGGCCCGGAGGCGTTCGGCCTGGGTCTTTTCCAGTTCGTCCCGGGACATGGTCTCGAGTTCCGGCTGATGGTAGTGCATCTCCATGGACTCCTTCCTCCCCTTTATCAATCATCAAGTATGGCGAAATTGTCGCGCAGCGTTTGATTATGACCGGCGGCTATCCCGCTTGCCGAAAAAAGTTGGACCGCCAAACAAAAACAAAGGCCGGACAGCTCCGGCCTTTGTCGGTTCGGTATAATTGTGGCGATTACAGTCCAAGTTCAAAACGGACGAAATCGGCGATAGCGGCCTTGCCGCCGGCGGCCTTGGCGGCGGCTTCGAGCGTTTCCTTCACCGTGGCCTTGCCGTCCGGGTCCTTGACGAAGATCTGCTCCGGAAGGACCTTGTCCGCGTAGTACTTATTGAGCTTGCCTTCCATGATCTTTTCCTGGATGTTGGCGGGCTTTGTCTTGACCTCTTCCATCATCACTTCCTTCTCCTTGGCGAGAAGGTTCTGGTCGATGCCGTCGCGGGTCCAGGATAGGGGACGGGCGGCGACGGAGTGCATGGAGATGTCGTTGGCGACGGCCTTCATGCTTTCATTCCCGGTGTCGATGCCTTCCAGGCTGATTGCAACCATGGCGCCGGCCTTCTTGTTGAAGTGGGCGTAGGAGCCGATGAGGCCGCCGGCCGGCGCCTGCATCGTGTAGGCTTTCTTCAACTGGATGTTCTCGCCGACAACGCCGATGACGGCCTTGATGGAGTCTTCGAAAGTGCCGTCCGGCGTGGACGCCTTCATGAGGTCTTCCGCCGACTTGGCGCCGACCGCCAGGGCGGTGTCGAGGCTGAGGTTGACGA
>JAJBTL010000020.1:3792-4020 GCA_020860865.1 Planctomycetota bacterium
GTTGACGAGGGCGACGAAGCGCTCGTTGTTGGTGGTCGGGTCCTGCTCGCAGGCGAGTTCGATAATGGCGGCCTTGTCGCCCTCATGCTTGATGGCGACGACGCCCTGGCCGGTGGGACGGTCGGCCTTCTTCGCGGCCTTGTCCAGGCCCTGCTTCCGAAGGTTCATTTCCGCCTGTTCCATGTCGCCGTTGCACTGTTCGAGCGCGTTTTTGCACTGGGTGATGCC
>JAJBTL010000226.1:0-1175 GCA_020860865.1 Planctomycetota bacterium
GGGACGGTGGCGGCGACGTCGTTCTGGCTGTTCTTTACCCTGACGCCGCGTGAGAAACGGGTGGACCGCTTTGTCATGGCCTGGCTGGCCGGAATGGCCGGGAAGGAAATTATCGTCCTGATTGGCGGACAGGCGCCGTCCGTCTTGTATGGGTGCGTCGGCCTGGTACTGGTCCTGAACGTGGCGGCCGCGGTGGTGAGCGTGGTCCAGAGCGGGTTACCGGTGAACAACGGAGAAGTGAAACAGTACCGGGTCGCCTGGCGTCCGCTCGCCATCCTGACCGTCAACACGGTTGTCATCGCCGTCGTCCTTGGCCTTCTCTCCGGCTGGATCGGATCGTTCCATGTCGAATGGGCCGCCGCCAACCGGCTGGCGCCCCACCTTGTCATGCCGGCGCTCCTGGTCCTGGTCGGGGTGAGTCTTCGTGGCGATTTCAGCACCGGGTTTGTCCGCATGGCACGGTTGTGCGCCGTTCTCTGCCTGGCCCTGGCGGGAATGGCGGTTCTGGAACGGGAGGCGGCGCCGGTGGCGAGTATTCCCTACCTCGCCGTCGGTTGCCAGACCGTGTTTTATGCCTGCACGACCCTGGCCATGGTGCGAATGGCGGAAACGACCCGTTACGTCGGGCTGGCGGCCGTTTTACCCTATGCGGCGCTTATCGTCTCCGGCCTGGTCGCCTATGACCGGACGCCCCTTGGCGATGACCATTTCAGCCTCATGATTTTCCTGAGCCTTGCCGCCTTCTTCACCTTTTTCGTCAGCGTAAAGGCCACCGGTGTCGCCATGCCACCGGAGCGGCGGATGGACCTGGATCTCGCCGGATTTTTCAAGTACCACGGGCTTTCAACCCGTGAACAAGAAGTGTCAATTCTCCTGGCGGGCGGGTTGACAAACTCGGACATCGCCGGCCAGCTCTACCTGTCCCGCCATACGATCAATTCGCATGTCCGAAATGTCTGCGAAAAAGCCGGCGTCCGCAATCGCGCCGAACTGGTGGAGGTTCTCAGGGAATGCGCTGATGAAACGCGTGAACCGGGCGTCCACACGCCTTGTCCGATGCGAAAAACCGTTTAGCCGTTTTTCACCGTGTCGCCGACCACCTTGAGGAATTGGTCCGGGACGTAGAGAAGGTTCCAGCCGAGGACGATGCCTTCCGCGTCTCGCGCCGCCTGGAT
>JAJBTL010000226.1:1185-3063 GCA_020860865.1 Planctomycetota bacterium
CGGACAACGTCGTCCGTGATGCCGGATTCGTAGTCGGGATGAAGGGAGCATTCGATACTCGGATGCATCGGCGCGTCGGTGGCGGCGACGGCGGCGATGATTTGATCCCTGGCCGCCTCGTCCGGGAGGAACTGCGGCGTCAGGTTGTGGAGGTTCTGGGGCATGGTGAGGCCGATGGAGCGGCCGATAAATTCCATAATGGCCGGCATGGTCAGGCGGCGCGCCCATTTCTTCAAGCCCATGGCGGCGCAGTAGTATTCGAGGGGAATGCTGGACGGGCCGTGGACATGGCAGTAGATACGCGGTTTCAGCCAGTCGGCATGATTCCCGAGAGCGTGGTAGTCGTGGCCGCCCCAGCCGGCCAGGGCCGGCGCCAGGATGTCGACCCCGAGGGGAATGCCGCGTTCCCGCGCCAGTTCGACATAGCGGCCGACAAGGTTCGAGACCAGGCCGGTTCGGAACCGGGCCCAATCCATCAGGCCGATGGATTCGATGACGCCGTCGAAGGTGCCCTATTTCTTCAGGTCGGAATCGGTGCAGGCCGCCATCATTTCCCGGAGGTCGAGGAGCGACCGGCGCCAGCCGGCGACGCGGGAGTCGGCGGCGTGGCAGCTCGGGCAGACGCAGCTGAACAGGGCCTCGAATCCGAGGGTGGCGAGAGGATAGCCGAAAAAGTCGACGAACAGGCCGTCGTAGCCGTCCAGGGACTGGCGGCAGCGGTTGAGGACGAGCTGGTTGTACTTGGTGTTGGCCGGGCAGGAAAAGAGGTAGACCTCTTCGCCGTTAAAGATATGGTTCCATAAGCCGGATTCGCCGACGCCGCGCTTGCCCCAGGCATCCTCGACCACTTCGCTGTTTTCCGGGACAATGTCGTTGTCGCTCAGGACCTTGTACCAGAAATAGACTTCGATATCGTGTTCACGACAGAAATCGCGGATGCTGTCGTTGACGCGCTGGTCGTGGGACGGCAGGAAGAGGAGGCGGGAAAGGCCGGCAAGCTGACGGGCAGCGCCGATTTTCGCCAAAATTTCCGTAAGGCGGTACGACGGTATGTCACCGTCGCCGACCCGAAGTTGAGCACTGACTACCTTGGAACTCGTGGCGAACACAACCCACCCTTTCACTTGGCCAAATCGGAGCGGGAACGAACCGTTCACCGCCCCGCCATTACCACGACAGCGGAAACCGCACCGCACTGAACCGGACCGAACCGGAAACCGGATCAACCGCTCGCCGGCGACATTGTCCAACCGGCCGGGTTACTTATATCGTTAGGACTCTCTCATTACTGTTGTCAGCCGCTACCGCGCCTCCGGTGGATTCTGTAAATGCCACACCGGACCGGGCCGGGTCGCGAGGACACGGTGTGGCCTGAAAAAGGCGTCCGCGATGACAGGAGAGTATTTTCCGATAAATAGCAGGGTTTATTCGTGAGTAAATTTGGTTAAAAATCATAATCCGATATTTTTGCCTGCCGTCAAGAGTTTTTCTTGCAATAATAGTATAACCGGTTCCGCGTTTGTGAACTGTCCGGCGCCAAGCCACCCGCATGGTGTCGGATGCATGATAGACATTACCCCTTGTTTTCGGACAGAACTGCCGCCCACTTCTACGGTTACAACGGTTGGAGCAGGACGCTGGCGCGGCGTGCCGGTGGGCGGGAGAGGGGACTGTGGATGAGGTGAGGGCGGAAGGAGATGGCACCCGGTGCGACAAAAAAAGGCGGACCCCGGAGAGGGTCCGCCCAAAACACGATAGTGATTACAGCAAGCCATACTCAGCGGCTGTAGAATTCGACGAGGAGCTGTTCGTTGACCGGCAGGCGGACGTCTTCCCGGACCGGGAGGCGGACAACCTTGGCGGTGAGGCTCTTCGGAT
>JAJBTL010000226.1:3073-4013 GCA_020860865.1 Planctomycetota bacterium
ATTTTAAAACAAGCAGATTGTGTTTAACTACTATAAAATTCGACCAGCAATTGTTCATTTACAGGCAAGCGAACATCTTCACGAACATGCAGACGGCCAATCTTGTCTGTAAGGCTCTTCGGATCGACGGCAATCCAGTCGGGCGCGACATAGCCGGACTTCTTTTCGAGAACGTCGCTGATAAGCTTCCGGACGCCGGCGCGGTCGCTGACGGTGATGGTGTCGCCGGTGTTCACCAGGTAGCTGGCGATGTCGACACGGTGGCCGTTGACGCGGATATTGCCGTGGCAGATGACCTGGCGGGCCTGGGCCCGGGAGGCGGCAAAGCCGGCGGAATAGACGACGTTGTCAAGGCGGCGTTCGCAGGCGATGAGGAAGGCCTTGGAGGTGTTCCCTTTGGTGCGGCGGGCGAGGTTGAAGAGTTTCCGCATCTGGCTCTCGCGCATGCCGTAGTAGAACATGACTTTCTGCTTTTCGAGAAGGCGGCGGCCGTATTCCGACTGTTTGCGGCGGAACGGTTCCTGTTCCCGCTTCATAAAAGCTTTTTCAACGTTGGTGTTGTCGTATATCATAAAGCCGAGACGGCGGCAGACTTTGGTTCTGGGTCCGAGATAGCGGCCCATAGGCGTATCCTTTCATTTCGGGTTCGTGGTGGTTCGTGTTTGAATAAAATAGTGTCGTAAATTCCAATGGCGATTTTCGCCATGCTTCTATAGTGAAAAAAACCGAATCCGCCCTCTTCGGGTGGGCATTGGAAGCGGCTTTTAGAGGTCAAACGCCATACAACCGAAACACCACCGGTGCGCAGAGCGCCACGGCGGTGAATATGTCTTTGTACGGTTAGCGGTCATCCGCGTCAAGAAAAAAAACGCAACGGGTTTACTCTTTTCAAAAACGGCGGGATGGATTATGATATCGTCGGAACCGGGTGCCGGGGCGA
>JAJBTL010000203.1:0-465 GCA_020860865.1 Planctomycetota bacterium
TGAACGCTGCGGTCGAGGCCGCCCGCGCCGGCGAGGCCGGGAAGGGCTTCGCCGTCGTCGCCGACGAAGTGCGGAATCTGGCCGGCCGCTCGGCCCAGGCCGCCCGCGACACCACCCAGCTTATCGAGACGACGATTCAGCGGGTGCGGAACGGTTCGGACATCGCCGGCCAACTGGCGGAGAGCTTCAAGGAAATCGAGGAAGGCAGTACCGCCGTCTCCCACCTGATTGCCGAAATCAGCAACGCCACCAACGAACAGGCCGAAGGCGTTGATCAGGTCAACAACGCCGTCGCCCAGATGGACAAGGTGACGCAGCAAAACGCCGCCACGGCGGAAGAGGCGGCCTCGGCGGCGGAAGAATTGACGGCGCAGGCCGCCTCTCTCGGCGGCATGGTCGGTGAATTGGTCGGCATGGTCGAGGGCGGCCGGCACGCGCCGGCCGGAGCCAACCGGCCGCGCCTCG
>JAJBTL010000203.1:475-3990 GCA_020860865.1 Planctomycetota bacterium
AAAAGGTCATTCGGGTCCGGCATATCGAAGCGCCGAGGCTGGAGACCGGGCCGTCGCGGCGTCCTGTGAAAATGCTCCCGGCGTCGGCAGTGATACCGCTTGACGAGGCCGACGACTTTTAACCCCTGGCTCTCGCTGGTGGATGATGTACCGTTGAATAAGGAAAAGGCCTTCCTCGCAGTCGGGGAAGGCCTTTTTTTAGGATGAAAACAGGTCCTATTTTTTCTTGGCGAACACCGTCGTCTCGGACAGCCACAATCCGAGAAGCGTCAGCACCGTCCCGACAATGAGTGGCGTCGTCAGCGCTTCCCCGAGGAACACCACCGCCGACGCCACCGTCACCACCGGCACGAGGTAAATGTACATGCTTGTCCGTACCGCCCCGAGGAGCCGGACCGACATGTTCCAGGTGACAAAGCACATTGCCGAGGCGCCAAGGCCGAGAAACAGGATATGGCCGACCGTGGCCGGATTGGTGAACCGTTCCAATCCCAAGCGGAAATCCATCAGGAGTATGGCCGGAACCATCCCGATAAGGCCGTACATGAAGGACTGTCGCGTCACCGCGATGGAGGCGTAGCCGAGGGCGGTGATTTTTTTGATGATGACGGAATACAGGGACCACACCAGCGCCGCCGACACGGCCAGGATGTCCCCGAGGGGATTCCAGGCCAGCGTCCCGCCCGTGCCGATACTGAGGAGGGCGACGCCGCTGACGGCGAAGAGGAAGCCAATATAGAACATGAGGCCCGGCCTGGCCGTGCCTAAAAACCAGTGCGACATGAAGGCGGTGAAGAACGGCGTCACCGACACGATGACGCCGACATTGGCGGCGGTGGTCATGGTGAGGGCGATGTTTTCCAGGAGGAAATACATGGTGATGCCGGTCAGGCCGGCGCCGATGAAGAGGAGTTCGTCGCGGCGCGACTGAACCTGGAGGCGGGCCGGCGCGATGATATTCAGGGCAAGGAAGCCGAGAAGGAACCGGGTGAACAGGATCTCAATCGGGCTGAAAGACCGCAGGAGAATCTTCGTCGAGACGAAGGTAATGCCCCAGACGAGAATGGTGAACAGCGCGGTGACATGGCCGAAGCGTTGGGAAGTGGGTAACATCAAGATACTTTCTTCAAAGAAGCGGAGCAGGGGACTGCGAAACCGCCGGCCGTGCCGGCGGGCGTGAAGGCGAGGCGTCAGCCGTTACGGAATATCGCCTGGTACTCCCCGGGATTGACGCCGATAAGCAGCTTGAAAAACCGGCCAAAATGGCTCTGGTCCGAAAAGCCGACCCGGCCGGCCACCGCCACCGGCTCGACGCCCTGCTCCAGGAGTTCCCTGGCCCGGCCGATGCGGACCGCCTCGAGATAGCGGTACGGCGTTATCCCTTTCCACCGGGTAAAGGCTCTGACCAGGGTGAACTTGTTGACGTGGGCAATCGCTTCCAGATCGTCCAGGGTGACCCGGTCGGCGTAGCGTTCTTCAATATACCGG
Organism: Planctomycetota bacterium; assembly: GCA_020860865.1. Classification (GTDB taxonomy): domain Bacteria; phylum Planctomycetota; class SZUA-567; order SZUA-567; family SZUA-567; genus JAJBSZ01. Next base: position 1,964 of record JAJBTL010000203.1, read on the forward strand.
CACACCGCCTCCACCATGGCCGCCGTGGCGGCGGCATCGTCGCGGCCCGCCGGTCTGGCATGGTCGCGGCAGAGCAAACGGAGGAACTCCCGGAATCGGTCCGTCCGTCCGCACTCGCCGTCATCGCGGATCAGTTCCTCATGCACCAGGCGCATCCGGTCCGCCTGCGGCGAACAGCGGAGGACGGGCGTGTCGAACCGGGGAGCGGCGCGGCCCGTTCCGTCATCACCGCCGCCCACAACCTCGGCCATGGCGCCCGGCCTGATATTGAACGACCGAAACGTTAACGGCGACCCGGCGGTTTGTTCACAGGCGTGGCTTTCCATCGGGTGAAAGACGAGGATATCGCCACCCGCGTATTCCCGCTTGTGGCCGCCAACCTTCAAACTTCCGTGGCCGGATTCGACCAGACCGATGACATAGTAGTCGTGGAAATGGCTGGGGAAGCCCCTGGACAGCCCGTCGAACAGGCACACCTCGAGCCCGAGATCCCGGTCAAACCGTACTGCCCGCCGCTGAGGCCGCATATCCACTCCATTCCCTGTTACCCCGGTCGCCTGGTGGCGTCCGAGTGTCCACTATTTTGAACCCTATCGTAGCGGGTCAGTCGCGCCGACGCTTGTACGATATTGACTTTTTGCCGTGTCGGCACTCCCGTTCCCGCCAGACAGCCCCGGCGGGACGGCCTTCCGTTGTCCGATTGCCCCCGCATCGGCTTGATTTCTTGAAGGCTAGCCGTATAATTTAACGCTAATAGTTAATGGGCGCCCTTGCGTCCACATCGTTTTCACAAGGAAACGTCATGAAGAAAAAGCTCAAGAAGTTCCTTCCCATCATCATAATCGTCGTCATCGCCATCGTTGGTTATATGATCTGGCGTTCCACCCGGGAAACCGGCTATGGCCCGAACTTCGCCTCCGGGAACGGCCGCCTGGAAGCGACTGAAATAGACGTCTCCACCAAGCTCGTCGCCAGCGTCAATGTCATCAATGTCGACGAAGGCGACTTCGTCACCCGTGGCCAACTCCTGGCCGTTATGCAGACAGATACCCTCGAGGCGCAATTATACGAAGCCCTGGCCCAGGTCGCCAATGCCCGCGCTGCCGAAACCGCGGCCAAAGCGCAAATCGCCGTCCGCCAGAGCGATGTCGACGCCGCCCGCGCCACCGTTGCGCAACGCCAGTCCGAACTCGACCAGACCCAGCGCCGCCTCGGCCGCTCCTCCGTCCTCTCGGAACGCGGCGTCATCACCGGCCAGCAGTTCGACGACGACGAGACCACCGAAATGGCCGCCCGCGCCGCCGTCGGCACCGCCATGGCCCAGGTTGACGTCGCCCTCGCCGGCGTCGAAGCGGCCAAGGCCGACGCCGAAGGCGCCGCCGCTTCCATCAAGGCCGCCGAAGCGTCTGTCGCCAGCATCCAGGCCGATCTGACCGACTGTCACCTCGTCGCCCCCCGGGACGGCCGCGTCCAGTATCGAATAACCCAGCCGGGCGAAGTCCTCGCCGCCGGCGGCCGCGTCCTCAATTTCGTCGACCTGTCGGACGTCTATATGAATATCTTCCTCCCGGCCGAACAGGCCGGCCGCACCGCCATCGGCTCCCAGGCCCGCATTCTCCTGGACGCCTTCCCGAATAACCCGATTCCGGCCACCGTCACCTATGTGGCGGAAACGGCCCAATTCACCCCGAAAACGGTGGAAACGGAATCCGAACGGCAAAAACTCATGTTCCGGGTCAAAGCCAAAATCAACGCGGACATCCTGAGCGGCAACCTCCATATCGTCAAGCCGGGCCTCCCCGGCGTCACCTGGATTCAGCTCGACCCGAACGACCCGTGGCCGGAACAACTCCGCTACGTCCAGACCGCGCCGGTCCGTCCGGCCCCGGTCGTCTCCCCGGCCGCGCCGGCCGCGCCGGTCGCACCGGCGCCGGTGCCCCAGGCCCAAGTTCCGGCCGCGACGCTCCCGACCGTCACCGCCCTCCCAGTCACGTCCGGACCGGCCCCCGTCCCGGCCGCCCCGCGGG
>JAJBTL010000163.1:0-2623 GCA_020860865.1 Planctomycetota bacterium
ACGCCGCCATCACCCTCCGTGGCGCCCGCTCGGACCTCCACGACTTTAAAAACGCGGCTGTCCGGTTCACCACCGACACCAACCCCGCTGTCCGGAAGGCCCATGAGGACGAGATGATCGAAATGTTCGCCGACGTCCAGGAACAGCTCGACCGCATCGCCAAAGCCCTGCCGGCCGAACAGGGCGGCCGCGACGTCGCCGCCATACTTCAGGAAATCCAGCGGAACGGCGCACCCATTATCGAACAGATTCGTCCCCTGGTGAACCGGAACACGAACGGTCGCGCCATGGAAATCTTCGACACCACCGGCGATGCGGCGGAAAAGGAATTCACCGCCGTCATCGACGGCCTCGTCGCGTCGACGAACAGTTCACTGGTGTCGGAAACAAAAGCCGGTGCCGACCTGGTCCGGAACGTTGACATCATGATGATCGCCGCCGGCGCCATCGGCCTCGTTCTCGGCATCGTCCTGTCCTTCCTCACCGTCCGCGGCATCATCACCGGCCTCACCCGCATCATTGAAGGCCTTGGCGATGCGTCGCAACAGGTCCTCGGCGCCTCGAACCAGATCAGTAATGCCTCCCAGAACCTGGCCGAAGGCTCGACCGAACAGGCCGCCTCCCTCGAAGAAACGTCGTCCGCCCTCGAGGAAATGGCGTCCATGACCCGGCAGAACGCGGACAACGCGTCCAAGACGAACGACACCACGAAGAACAACAACAAGCTGATCGCCGTCGGCGCTGAAGCCGTCGCCAACATGACGGAAGCCATGAGTTCCATCAGCGCCTCGGCGGAGCAGATCAGCCATATTATCAAGACAATCGAGGACATCGCCTTCCAGACCAATCTCCTCGCCCTGAACGCCGCTGTCGAAGCGGCCCGCGCCGGCGAGGCTGGCAAGGGCTTCGCCGTCGTGGCGGACGAGGTCAGGAACCTGGCCGGGCGCTCGGCCCAGGCCGCCCGCGATACCACCGGCCTTATCCAGGGCACGGTGGAAAATGTCCGCCACGGCTCGGACATCGTCCAGGACCTCAGCAAGTCCTTCAAGGAAATCCAGGAAGGCTCGATGGAAGTCGGCCGCCTCATCGCCGAAATCACCGCCGCCACCAACGAACAGGCCCAGGGCGTCGATCAGGTCAACACCGCCGTCGCCCAGATGGACAAGGTCACCCAAACCAACGCCGCCACGGCGGAAGAATCCGCTTCGGCCTCGGAAGAACTCACCGCCCAGGCCGACAACCTGAATGGCATGGTGCAGAACCTTATCAGCCTGGTCGAGGGACGCGGCGGCGACGGCGCCGCCCGGCTCCAGGCCAAGGCACCGGCCCGCCAGGTCGACGCCCGCGTCGTGCCGCAGCGGGCCCTGCCGGCCGCCAATGCCCCGTTGTCCCAGGCGCGGCGCCCGGCCGAGGTCAGGACCGTATCGGCGAACGACGTCATTCCGCTGGGCGATGGCGACGATTTCTAAACAACCGTCGATCATCGAATGGGTGATGACAGAGTGGTAAATAAGCTCTTTTTGCCGTCCGCGTCGTAATGCGCGGACGGCATTTTTTCCACTGGCGGCGGTTCCCAGGCTCTCTGGCCTTCACGTCCGCCGAGGCGACCGTCCGGTAAGATTGTGTATCGTCGTGTCAGACGAAAAAAGAGGCGGCAGGCTTGTTTTTTGACCGGCGGTGAGGGTCAAAAAACTTACCGAGAGCCGATTTTGACGAAGTATGGCGCGACGAGACGCATTTTAATAACATGCTAAGAGGTGGAAATGCCCCGCCCTTTTTCCATAATGGAACCCGTTCCGTAACATTACGTGACATGTTCCAATTATTTCCAGCGCACCAGTAGTGAACAGGTAAAATATGGCAAAATGCATTGTGCTCCTTTCCGGTGGCCTCGACTCCCTGCTCGCCCTCAGGCTCATGACCGTGCAGGGCATCGAGGCAATCGCGCTCCACTCGGTCAACTGTTTCCACGGCACCGAACGCATCGAAGCGAAAAAGGCCGCCCTTACCCGGCGCGCCGCCGAACTCGGCGCCGCCGATATCGTCTTCCCCGACCTCGCCACCCGGGTGGTCGATGTCACGAAAAACCCAAGCCACGGCTACGGCAAGCACCTCAACGCCTGCATCGACTGCCGCCTCCTCACCGTCCGGGCCGGGTTCGACGAAATGGCCCGGCGCGGCGGCGATTTTGTCGTCACGGGGGAAGTCGTCGGCCAGCGGCCCATGAGCCAACGCCGCGACGCCATCGCCCTCGCCGACCGGAAGGTGGCGGAATGGGGCTATCCCGGCCGGCTTCTCCGTCCGCTCTCCGCGAAACTCCTCGACACCACCGTGCCGGAACGGGACGGGCTGGTCGACCCGGCCTACCTCTACGACATCTCGGGCCGCGCCCGCGACCGGCAGATGGCGCTCGCCCAGGAACTCGGTCTTGGCGAGTATCCGTCCCCGGCCGGCGGCTGCCTTCTTACCGATCCCGGGTTTTCCCAACGGCTCGCCGTCCTTATGACCTTCAACCCGGACTGGCGGGCCGAAGACGCCCACCTTCTGAAAGTCGGCCGGCACTTCCAGGTCACGCCGGAAGCGCGCATCATCGCCAGCCGCCGCGAAGAAGAGAATTACACCC
>JAJBTL010000163.1:2633-3987 GCA_020860865.1 Planctomycetota bacterium
TCCGCGAACTGTCCCGTCCGGACGACGTCTTTTTCATCAATAACGAACGTCACGGCGCCGTCGTCATGGTCCGTGGCGTCATGACGGACGACGTGAAGCGCCTCGCCGCCGGCGTTGCCGTGTTTTACTCGAAGATGCGGGAGGACGGCCAGGCCCGGGTCCAGACCTGGCGCTGCCGGGACGGGGAAGACGTCGACGTTGACGAGATCTCCGCCGCTGTCGTCGACCCGGATGTCCTCCGGGCCATGGAAGTGGATTTGGCCGGCAAGGATTGTCTGAAAAAACTCCGGAACCACAAACGGCCCGGCACCGCCGTCGGCGGACAGCCGGGGCGCCAGGCGCTTCCAAACGGCGGCTGAATCGCTATACTGATACGTTTTATTCCGGTTGGAACGGCCCGGCGGGAATGGTTGCGGAGATGCGGCGATCATTTCCGGCCGGCAGCGCGGTTGTTCCACCGGCACGTTTTATTTATGGACGGATACCGTTCTTGTCGCGAAGCATTTACTTGAGGAACCATTGCCATCATGAACACCGCCACCCTGCTCTGCTCCTGCCCGGACCGCACCGGCATTGTCGCCGCCCTCACCGCTTTTGTCGCCGAATACGGCGGGAATATCATCGATCTCGACCAGCACACGGACAATACGAACAACCAGTTCTTCATGCGCCTGGTGTGGGACATCAGCGCCTCCCGCCTGTCCCGGGACGACCTGCCGGGCGGCGTCGCCCTTGTCGCCAAAAAGTTCAACGACATGCGCTGGAACCTGTCGTTCGGGACGCCGCTGCCACGGGTCGCCATCCTCGCCTCGCCCACGCCCCACTGCCTCGCCGACCTCCTCCTCCGTCACCAAATGGGTGAACTGCCGGCGGAAATGGCCCTGGTCATCGCCAATCACGAGGATCTCCGCGATCTGACGGAACACTTCAAGGTGCCGTTCCACTATGTGCCGGTGGACAAAAAAAACAAAGCCGATGCCGAAAAGCGTCAGCTTGAAATACTCCGGGAAAATAACGTCGACCTCGTCGTCCTCGCCCGCTATATGCAGATTCTCAGCCCGGAATTCGTCGCCGCCTACGAGGGCAGGCTCATAAACATCCACCACTCCTTCCTCCCCGCCTTCGTCGGCGCCAAGCCGTACCACCAGGCCAAACAGCGCGGGGTGAAAATCATCGGCGCCACCGCCCATTACGTCACCGCCGATCTCGACCAGGGGCCGATTATTGTCCAGGATGTGACGCCGGTGAGCCACCGCGACGAAGTCGAGGATCTCATCCGGAAAGGCCGCGACATCGAACGCCAGGTGCTCGGCACCGCCGTCCGGCTCCACCTGGAACGGCGGGTGCTGGTGAG
>JAJBTL010000309.1 GCA_020860865.1 Planctomycetota bacterium
ATAGAGAAACCGCGCGGACAAACCTGTCCTGCGCGGTTTTTTTCGCTGGCGCTGAACGAGTATCCGGGTACCTTCAATGATGGATGACGGGCGGAGGGTACACTTATGAAGAAATGGTATGACGAGGAATACGAATTAACCATTGAAGTCATTGGTTTTCTTCTCGGCGACCGCACGGAGCGTTACTGCCGTAACGGCTAGGAAATCGGCGATACCTATACCTGCACCTACGGCTGTCCGGTCAGCGCGGATGGGCAGGGGATATGCTCAAAGGTCATGCTCGTCATGTTTCCGGCGATGGAGTCGGTCCGGAGCGGCGGCGATCTGGAAAATATCGGCGGCAGCAGCAAGTATGTCAAGGACATCGTCTGCCCGGACGGCTGCGTCATTTTCCGGCTGACAGCCAGAAATCTCGGCAATGAAAATTTTTACAAGGGAAAATTTTACGAACCTTTATCCTGAATGCCACCATCGCGCGCGGGGTTATGTCATTGCAAATCGCCCGGGGTCTGGACGGCCTTTAAGGAATGGATGATGGATATACGGAAAAGTGGCGGCACATTAGGTCTCATGGATCTTTTGGGCCTGTCCAGGAAAAACGCCTCAAAGCTGGACGACGAAAGCGCCGGAACTTTTGCCCAGCTGTTTTTGCAATGTCTCATGGGCGGCGCGGCAGGAACCGAAACTGTTGGCGGCGTTGGCGCGTCCGGTGAAACATCCGGCGCGGCGATATCCTTCATGGAACGTGACGTCGCCGGCTGGGCCGGTTTTCAGGACAAAGTCGCTGACAGCGCAGCCACGGAGCCCACCGGGGGAAACGGAACAATCCGCGAGGAGGGTATACGGGCAGGCGCGGACGACGGCAGACTTATGGAAAACGATCATCCTGCCCAGTCCACAAACTCGGAGCCAAGGTTCACGCGGTGGACTGATGCGGCCGGCCCGTGGGACGTGTATGGCGCCGGTTTATCTGTATGGAAAGACCCCGATTTCGAAAGGGAATATCGGGACACTGTCATAAAAAACGCGGCATCGAACGACATGGCATCGGTAATCAAGTAAAAAAAACACCACTCCCACCACCCGACATGACAGCAAATACGAAAATTCTTCCTGATTGGATTGACAAACATGTCGGCATACTTTACACTTTAAGTATGGCAAAAGTTTATTAAGTTTTCCGAAGTCCAAAAAAACATTATAAAAATCTGAAACGCTACTTGTAATTACGCCTTTATGATGTATGATACTAGAATATAAGGTTAGTAAAAACATTTTCAAAGCCGTTGTCGGCTGTTATTAAGTGTTATGTCATGCGCATTTCATAAAGCGCATATCTCATTTTGGCTTTTTACCACACAGGGAGAGTTCGAATGGAATACAAATCGCCTCTGCACAAGACCGTCATGACCACCCCCACCGAATTTTGGAATGACTCGTGCGCCATATCCGAGCTCAAGCCCGCCATTGAAAACGGCGCGACCGGCGCGACCACCAACCCGGTCATTGTTGGCGGCGTCCTCAAAAAGGAAATGGATCTGTGGAAGGGCCGCATCACCGAACTTGTGAAGGAAATGCCCACCGCCACCGAAGACGACATCGCCTGGAAGCTGAACGAGGAAATGGCCATCAAGGGTGCCAGCCTCTTCAATGACATCTTCGCCGAAACGAAGGGTCGGAAGGGCCGCCTCTCCATCCAGACCAACGCCAAGTACTACCGGGACGCCGAAGCGATGTGGAAGCAGGCTGTCTACTTCAGCGGCCTCGCCCCGAATATGATGGTGAAGATGCCCGTCACGGAAGCCGGGGTCAAGGCGGTTGAAGAGTCGACCTACCACGGCGTCAGCGTCAACGCCACCGTCTCCTTCTCGGTGCCGCAGGTTTTGGCCGTCGCCGAAGCGGTCGAACGCGGCCTGAAGCGCCGCGCCGCCGAAGGCAAGGACAATTCGAACATCGTCCCGGTCTGCACCATGATGGTCGGCCGCCTGGACGACTTCCTCAAGGTCGTCTGGAAAAAACAGGGCGTCCCGTGCGATCCGGGCGTTCTCGAATGGGCCGGCGTCGCCGCCTTCAAGAACGCCTACCGCATCTACCAGGAAAAGAAATACACGACCCGCCTCCTCGCCGCCGCCTACCGGAACGTCATGCAGTGGTCGGAATTCGTCGGTGGCGACGTCGTCCTCACCATCACCTCGGACTGGCAGGACAACATCAACAAGTCCGGCATCGACCCGACGCCCCGGATGGACGTCCCGGTCGATCCGAAGATTCTCGGCACGCTCCAGAAATACTTCCCCGAGTTCAACCGCGCCTACGAACCGGACGGGATGAAGGAATCGGAATTCGACGACTTCGGCGCCACCAAGCGCACCCTCACCCAGTTCCTCGGCGGCTACGCCGGACTCCTTGAAGTGATTCGCGGCTTCATGATTCCGAATGTGCCGAACTGAGAATTGCACAAGAACCATCTGAAGTCATAATTTTCCCGACTTCATGAAATGCCGATGTAACACCGTAGACCGTCGCCGGCTGTTTTCTCTGGACAGCCGGCGATGTCTTTTTAGGCGAAAAGGAAGGTGTTCTGCCGTCGCGCCGGGCGAAGCGGCACTCGTGTCGTGGCTCATGTCCGGTTCCAGGCGGATGGAAGTCATCTGGCATGTGGAAACGGCTTGGTCTTATAAGTCGTCTTTGGCCGCACAGAAGTATTCTGTCCATATGGACGTCTATACTATAAAAACCGTTTGACAGCCCTCTCGCCAGCGGGTACGCTGATAGGGTTACTGACATACCCTCTTTAACAGAGGGGCTTTTTTATTCCCGGGGGACGGTCGGCGACGGCCCGAAACCGGGACTACGAACCGGTTCCATATTGTGCGAAGGAGCGTTATGGCCACCCTGCACGCTTGTGTCCTTGCCGCCGGCAAAGGCACGCGGATGGGAGGCGACCGCCCCAAAGTCCTGTTCGAAGCTGGCGGCAAGCCGCTTCTCGAATGGGTCACCAACGCACTTTCGGACGCAGGGGCGCGACATATCGTCGCCGTCGTCGGCCATAAAAAGGACGACGTCATCGCCATGCTGTCGACTGGAGTTCGTTGGGCTGAGCAGTCGCCTCAGCTCGGAACCGGGCATGCCGTAAGGTGTGCCCGATTGTCGTTTCCGGGCGATATGACAGGCAGTTTTCTGGTGACCTGCGGCGATATGCCGCTTATCCGGGCCGAAACCTATCGGGAACTGGCGGACATCCAGGGACGCGAAAACGTCGACGCCGTCCTCCTCACCGTCCCGATTGACGCGGACAGCCGCTTCGGCCGCATCGTCCGAGACGATTCCGGAAACGTCGTCCGCATCGTCGAGTACAAGGACGCCACGCCGGAAGAACGGAACATCCGGGAAGGCAATGCCGGCGTCTACTGTTTCCGGGCGGAATCGTTCTGGCCCGCCCTTGAAGGGCTCAGGAACGACAACGCCCAAGGCGAGTACTACCTCACCGACGTCATCGCCATTCTCATCCGGGACGGCGGCACGGTGCGGGCGGTCCGGTCGACGCATCCCGGCGAAGAACTCGGCGTCAACACGCCGGACGATCTCCGTCTCGCCGACGAGGCGCTCCGGCGCCGGTAGTTTACCGGGCGTCGTTCGGAATGAACGCCGCAGTGCTGGAACGCGGTCGAGCCGCGACGGTCCGTTACAAAAACGGTCTTGAATCAAACGAAACACCTGTGCGCCATCCGATACATTTTTCGGAAAGGGAGTTATTTTGCGAATTTTCATAGGGAACGCCCACCGTGAGCTTGGCCGGTCCATCTGCCAACACCTGAAGATAGAGCCGGGCCGCATCGATGTCGTCCGTTTCCCGGACAGCGAAACAAAGGTCCGCATCATCGACGACGTCCGTGGCATCGACGCCTATGTCATCCAGCCGACCTGCCCTTCGGTGAATGAAAATCTGATTGAACTGTTGGTCATCGTCGACGCCCTCCGCCGCGC
>JAJBTL010000412.1 GCA_020860865.1 Planctomycetota bacterium
CCGGACGCGGCGGCGACGAACTGGCGGCGCGCACCGCGTTCGAAAGCCGCATCGCCGTGGCGGAGTTTTTTGGCGCTGCGTCGCCGACCCATGTCGTCTTCACGTCGGGTGCCACCGAAAGCCTGAACATGGCCATCCACGGATTAATCCGGGACGGATGCCACGTTTTGGCGACCAGCCTTGAACACAACGCCGTGGCGCGTCCTTTGCACCTTTTGGAACGCCAGGGCCGTATCGAAGTGACCTGGCTCGGCTGCGGTCCGGACGGGGAATTCGACCCCCAAGCTATCCACTCCGCCATCAGGCCAACCACCCGCCTCCTCGTCATGACCCACGCCTCCAACGTCCTCGGGACGGTGCTTCCCGTCACCGCATCCTTCGCCATCGCCAAACAGTATGGCCTGTTCACTATTCTCGACGCTTCGCAAACGGCCGGACACCGCGAAGTACGGCTGGACGATGTCACCGACATCATCGCCTTCACCGGCCACAAGGGCCTTCGCGGCCTCGCCGGGATCGGCGGATTCGTCCTGAACCATGGCGTCATCGACCACCTCGATGCGTGGAAGGCGGGCGGTACCGGCAGTTCGTCCGATTCTTTGGAAATGCCGGATTTCTTGCCTGACAGGTTCGAACCCGGCACGGCCAATACGCTTGGCATCATCAGCCTCGCCGCCGCCGTCAAGGCGATTTCGGCACACGGCCTCGAGACAATCCGGAACCATGAAAAATACCTTGTCAACCGTTTCGTCGACGGGTTGAAGCTGTTACCGGTGCAACTGTACGGCTGTTACGAGGCCGACAATTGGGTGCCGGTCATATCCATTAACGTGCCCGGCATGGACGCGGGCCTTCTCGCCCGGCGTCTGTACGACGAACACGAAATTGAAACGCGTAGCGGACTTCACTGCGCGCCGCTGGCGCATCGGACCATTGGTACGTTCCCGCACGGGACCCTTCGGTTCAGCCTCGGCCATGATACCACCAGCGACGAAATTGACTATGCCTTGGAGGCGTTATCCGGATTAACGGGGTTGTAGGACGACTCTTTCTCTCGGTTTGGACGATGAGGCGTACGGAAATTTTCGCCGATGGCGGCGTTATTTATAATCACGGTATATTGAATTGTGCCAGTCTCATCCCGCCTGATACTCTCCATCAACGACGGCCGTGTCGTTAAAATGGCAGCGAATATCATGTTCAAACGGGCTGGAGGCGCGTCAGCATGATTAATCCGCACGATGTGATATTTACATATGTAAAGGAGGTAACTGTCTTGCTTCCATAATAAGTGTGGTGAGGAGGGTGCGAAAATGTCAGCCTTGGCGCCGTTGGTTCCACTTCCCTATCCCGACTACAACGCCGACCGCGTCGCCGACTATCAGGATGTGGAGCCGGTTCCGGAGGTCAACCCGACCACCCCGGTGCGGCCGGTCGACTCGGAGGAAAATCGGCCCGAGTCCGAAGCGCCGCTGCCGCCCACCGACGCCGCCGTCATGTCGAATACCGTCCGCACCCTCGCCGCCCAGCACCGTGAAGCCGATCTCGCCAACCCGACGCCTGTTGGATCGCGGATGCCGCCGGTGAGTGGCGATCCATTGGAAAACGCCGCCCGGATACGGAACAACCTTGGCGTTCGCGGACTTATTCAAACCTTCGCCAATTACGATAACAGCGCCGCCCGCCGCCGTTACGATGCGGGCCTGAACATGTTTGTCCGGTACGGCCCGCCCCGCGACCTCGGCACCGAAACCGACCCAATCGCGCGGCTGCGTCTTAGCGAATATAACGATTATATCGCTTTCGGCATACCCGGCGTCGAATCGCCGACCCGCGCCTTTCGTGAAGCAATGGCCGAGTCCATCGATCGCTGGCTGGCGGGTCAGGGAGTCTTCACTCCCGCCATGCTCCGCTTCGCTTCGACTGACGGTTTCCGCTTTTCACCGTTGACCGCCAACGCCCGGGGAGCCCTCAGGGCAAACGACGTTCTCGCCCGCTATGACCGTGGTCAAACCGCCGCCTATCTTCGGGAAATGGGGGCGTTGACGCCGTCCGACTTCCTGTTCTACGATCCGACCGGCCTTGGCGCATTGGAGCTGGAGGCGCGCCGCGATTTCCTTGCCTATGTACAACGCCTTCTCGATCAGCGCCGCATCGAGGAGCGCGCAGCCGAGTTGCAATATGCCTTCGATGAAGAAAATCGGCTGGAATTGGACCGCCTTGCCGCGCTCCGGGAAGACGAGCGGCGCCGTCTTGAAGATGCCGTGGGCGAAATCAATACATATTACGGCCAGCTTCTCCAATCCGTCCGCCAATACAACGCCGGGATCATTTCCGCCAGTCTGGGTTGATTGCCTGGCGGTGGCGATGCGTTTGTTTCGCATTGTGGTCCTTTCACATGGACGTGATTCGCCGCGTTGCCTTTCTCCAAACCATCCCGTATTTCAACCTGGCCTAGTCGATGAAGCCGCGTTTTTTGACTGGTCAAACCGCCGGGAAAGCGGTACGCTACCTTTCCCGGAACTCATCCAGTCGAGGAGCGTCTTGTCGAAGTGGAACATCGCCCGGCAGAAGGCGACGGAACCGTTTACGAGATGCGTCTTAATGCCGCACCCATTGAAAGGTCCCGGTTATGGCCGAACGCTATAAGACGATACCTGCCCGATCGCAGCGGCTCACCCTGGCCAAACTCACGCCGCCCGAATGGTATGGCTGGGCCTGCGTCCTTGCCATGTTTCTTCTCCTTGCCGTTCGTCTGCCCGTGGGTGGCGGCGTCTGGTTTTTCCCCCTTCTTTCCCTTGGCGAGTGGCTCCTTCTGCCGCTTGGCGTTCTGTCGTTGTCGATGGGGTTTCTTTCCCTCAGCCGCATTCGGGAAAAAACGCTCCTGCCGTTGTGGATCTCGGCCATCGTCCCCGGGCTTCTCTGGCTGGCCGCTGTGGGCCTGTCCATCCTCGTCAACAGTTCCGGCCCGGCCGGCGGCGACCTTATGCTGTCCTGGGCCGTCCACCTGATATTTCCCAGTATGGCGTTCCTCCCCCTGTTCACCATGCGGGTGTGGCGCGACCGGCTGATGTGGGCCTTGTTCATGGGCGTGGCGGCGAATACGGTCATGATATTCTGGCAGGGCCAACTGGCCGGTTATGTGGCGCCGAGCCTCGACCTTCTCGGGCTCGGCGGACTCCTCACCAACCAGCACGATTTTTCCCTCCACATCGGCATCGCCCTGCCTCTTCTCGCTGCCTGGCGCGGCGGCGACCGGGGCCGGAAGGCGCTGTCCACCCTCCTCTGCACCTTTCTTCTGCCGGCACTGGCGTTGTCGGCCTGTTATTCCCTTCCCGGGATTCTCGCCGCCATGACCGGCCTGGTGGTGGCATGGGCGGCGTGGCGAAGCTATGCCTGGATTCTCGGAATTTTCCTCTGCCTTCTCCTCTTCGGCCAAGGGGAGCAAAACCTCCGGCGAGATACCAAACAACGCCAGTTGTACGCGAATTCCGCCGTCATGTGCCGGGACAATTACCAAATGGCCCTGAACACTTTCCAGGTCCGGCCCTACCTCGGCACCGGACCGGAAAAGTTCATCGCCGGCACCGGCTATGAACCGGTCGACACCTGCAATCCGAGCCCGTGGTACGCCACCCTCCTCGGTGGTGCCGGGGTCATCGGCCTCGGCATGTGGATAGTGCTTCTTGGCGAACTGGCGGCAAGGACCATGGGTCGGTTTGGCCGGCGCTGCCTGTGGCACGGCGGCGTATTAGGGGGCGTTATCGCCCTCGGAATCTCCGGAATGTGGACGGACAGCCTCCCGGAAGGGGCTGGCGCCATGGTCGGACTCCTCATTGCCTTATCCATTCTTGAAGAACCCGAACCGCCGCCACCGGCGAAAAAAAGCCGGCGGGGGACAGGCAATTACACCGACGACACCATTTCCCCGGCAGCACGTACGACGACCCCGGCGGCAGATGACCAACCGACA